>CAMOGQ010000152.1 GCA_946614165.1 uncultured Lachnospiraceae bacterium | reverse complement strand
GCCGTCAACTACAAGACCGGCGGCACCTACACCTTCAAGGCCGGCTGGCACTTCTTCGACTCCCAGGGCCACCACTTCAAGAAAGGCCTGTACGATACCCCGGACAAGGGGACCCAGTACTTCAACGCCTACGGCGTCCGCAAGGTGGGCTATATCCAGATCGACGGCAAGTGGTACCACTTCAAAAAGGAGACCGGCATGGACAAGGGCATCGTCTACCTCTCGGCCAAGACGGTGAACGGCACGACCTTCGGCAAAGGATACCACTACTTCAATACCACCACCGGCGTCCATGTGACCAATGCCTGGGCCGACTTCGAAGGCAACCGGTACCGGCTTGGAAATAACGGCGCGGCCCTGACCGGCTGGCAGAAGCTGGACGGCGCCTACTACCACTTCACCACCAAGGGCGTCATGGAAAAGAACAAGACCGTTTCCGGCGTTGCGCTGGGCGCAAACGGAAGACCCTCCGTATCCGGCGCCCAGGTGGAAATGATGCTCAAGGTCCAGTCCATCAGCAGCAGGACAGGCTGGCTGTGCTGCACCGACAAGGACAACCACAGGGCCGGCTTCTTCAAGGGCTACAAGGGCAACTGGACCCTGGTCAAATACTGGCCCGTGGCCGTCGGCGCCTGGTACCAGGGCAGGAGCAAGACGCCCTCCGGCACCTACCGTGTAGCCTACAAGCAGTACCGCATGACCCACCTGACCTCCTTCTACTATGTCAGCTGGACATCCGCCGGCGTAGGCTATCATTCCAAGCTGTATTCCATCAACGTCTACAGCCCCAACAATCCCATCGTAGACAATTCCATGGCGGTCCACGTCACCAACGGCTGCATGCGGCTGGATCTGAACAACGCCAAATGGGTCTATGATACCGTTCCCAACAACTCGGCCGTATATATCTACGGCAGGTAAGAAAAATTCCGGCGCTTTCTGATGAAGGCAGGATTCACATCACGGAATGACAACTCTGCATACTCCGGTATGGCTTTTCCGCCGGAATCCATGTAGAATAGATAAGGATTATCAGAAACCCGTAAACCACCAGTAAAAATGCCGCGGGATCACCCCGGCAGGGGGAAAACATGAAAAGAACGATAGCACTGTTACTGACCATCTTCATGACAGCCGGTTCCATGCCTCTGGGCATTACAGCTGCAGATGCAGTGCAGGAAAATACGCCTGCGCCGGTCCTGACAGAAGAAAGCAGCACCCAGGAGCCCGATCCTGAAGAAAAATCTCCTGAAGAAAAATCTTCTGAAGAAGATTCCTCCCAGACCCCTCAGAATGAGGCAGGCGAAAGCGGGATCACAGACCAGACTCCCGCAGCTGCGGAGACACCTTCCGAAGAAGAAAAGAAGGATCCGGAAAGCACACCCGCCCAGGAAAACAAGGAAGAGACTCCCGCAGCGGAAAGCGCTCCGGAAGAGGCTCAGACCGCCGAAGAAGAAGCTCCCAAGGCAGCCGGCTGGTACCTTGAATCCGACGGATGGCACAACTATTACAATGCCACCGAAGGCGGAACCGCCGTCGTAAAGGAGCGCAGGAACGAATGGTTCGTTCCTGCCAAAAAGACCACCATCCGGGACGGGAACGCCTCCATGGTCCTGAATGCCAAGGCCACCTACTACTTCGATGAGGAAGGCGCCCTGGCCGTGGGACGCCAGGTGGACACCGTTGCCTATAAGAAGGAAATGAACGCGGCTTCCCGCTTCTTCAACTACAAGGGCCTGCCCGTTACCGGCTATGCCATGTACGAGGGAAAGCTTCATTACATCGAAAAGAAAAAGGGTATCTTCAAGGAGTCCATGGTCAGCCTGAAGAAGGCCTCCAGCTATACTCTTTACAAGGAAGACGGCACCACCCAGAGCAAAAAGCTCTCTGCCGGCAAGCGCTACTTCGATGCCGACGGCGTCATGGTCACCGGCGAAGTAAAGACAAAGTCCAACGGCGTCCAGTACTTTAATGCCGACGGTCTCAACCGCACCGGCTACATTGCAAAAGACGGCGTAGTCTCCTACTACAACGCATCCACCGGCAAGGACTTCGATAAGTTCGAGACCCTGAACAAGGCCGCTACCATCACCGATATCTCCACCGGCAAAAAGATCTCCCTGGCAAAAGGCAGACGCTACTTTGACGCCGACGGCGCCATGGTCACGGGCATCACCCAGACCAAGTCCAACGGCATCCAGTACTTTACCGCCGCAGGCATCAACCGGACCGGCCATATTTCCGAGAACGGCGTCCTTCATTTCTACGGGAGCGATACCGGCCTGGCCAGGAACCGCTTCGTGAATTTAAACAAGGCCACCACCATCACCGATACCGTCACCGGCAAAAAGATCTCCCTGGCCAAGGGCAGACGCTATTTCGACGACGAGGGCAACCTGCTCACGGGTGAATACCAGACCAAGTCCAACGGACTCCAGTATTCCACTCCTGCCGGCCTCAACCGGACCGGCTATGTTCCCGTAAACGGCGTCCTTTATTTCTATGACGCCAATACCGGCAAGGTCACCGATGCCTCCAGGACCCTGAACAAGGACACCACCGTCACCGATGCGGTCACAGGCAAGTCCGTCAAACTGGCCAAGGGCACCAGGTACTTCACCGCGGACGGAACCGTTCAGACCGGCTGGTATCCCGACGAAGAGAATAAGAGCCGCTATTACAACAGCCAGGGCCTGAACCAGACCGGCTACATCTCCGTGGACGGCAAGATCTACTATGTCAACGGAAACAGCGGCATCCTCAGGGAAGCCTCCCATAACTTAAAGAAAAAGGCCACCATCAAGGACCAGACCACCGGCAAGTCCATTACTCTGAATGCCGGTACCAGGTTCTTCGGTCCCGACGGCGTCATGCGCACCGGCTGGTATCCCAGCGAGGAAGAAAAGAACTTCTTCTACAACAACGCGGGCCTGCGCCAGACCGGCTACATCTCCGTGGACGGCAAGGTCTACTACGTAAATTCCGGCAGCGGCATCCTCAAGGAAGCCTCCCATAACTTAAAGAAAAAGGCCACCATCAAGGACCAGACCACCGGCAAGTCCATTACTCTGAATGCCGGTACCAGGTTCTTCGGTCCCGACGGCGTCATGCGCACCGGCTGGTATCCCAGCGAGGAAGAAAAGAACTTCTTCTACAACAACGCGGGCCTGCGCCAGACCGGCTACATCTCCGTGGACGGCAAGGTCTACTACGTAAATTCCGACAGCGGCATCCTCAAGGAAGCCTCTCATACCCTGACCAAGGACACCACCATCACCGATCAGAAGACCGGCAAATCCCTCAAACTGGTCAAGGGCACCAGGTTCTTCGGTCCCGACGGCGTCATGCGCACCGGCTGGTATCCCAGCGAAGAGAACAAGGAATTCTATTACAGCAGCGCAGGTCTTCAGCAGACCGGCCATATCGCCGTAAACGGCCAGATCTTCTTTGTCTATTCCAAGACCGGTGTGCTGAAGAACGATTCCTCCACCCTGGCCAAGGACACCACCATCACAGACCAGGTCACAGGCAAATCCGTCAAGCTTCCCAAGGGAGAACGCTTCTTCGGCGAAGACGGCGTCATGGTGACGGGCTGGTATCCCAGCGAAGAGGACAGAAAGTTCTACTACAATAACAGCGGTATCTCCCAGACCGGATATATCTCCGTCGGCGGAGAGCTCTACTACATCGATCCCGCGGAAGGCCTTCTGAAAAACGGCAGGAACACCCTGGCAAAGGATCAGAACGTGACAGACCTTGTCACCGGCAAGACCACCTCCCTGACCGCAGGCGACCGCTACTTCGATGAGAACGGCCATCTGGTCCACGGCGAGCATGAGACCGAAAAGAACGGCATCCAGTATTCCGATACCCTGGGCAACGCCCAGTACGGCTATGTCTACTACGGCGGACATCTCCATTACATCGATAAGGAAAAGGGCAAGCTGAAGAACGAAATCAACAGCGACATCGACGGTCTCAAGGACGTAGTCAACCAGGACAGCCCCACAGCCTATATCAGACTGAATCCCGGCTCCCGCTACTTCGATGAGAACGGCAACGCCGTAACAGGCGGATACCGCGACATCAATGCCTGGGACAGGGCCAAGGACAAGCACTACTACGGCACCATGTACTTCTTTGATGACGGTGCCATGGCCTTCCGCTTCACCAAGATCAACGGCCAGTGGAAGTATTTCCGCAGAGAAGGCGGCATGGTTTCCGGCGGAGATTTCGATTTCTCCCATGAAGGAAAAGCACTGGGCGAGAACGCCAAGGGCGCCTATTCCTTCGACGGCGACACCTATTTCAACAAGGGCCACTACTTCTTCGATGAGAACGGCGTTATGCAGACCGGCCTCCAGAAGATCACTGCAGAAGACGGCAGCGTCAAAACCTATTTCTACAGCGATGCCACAGGACGCCGCATCGACAGCGGCTGGGTCCTGGCAGGCGGCAAGTGGTATCTCCTGAACGATGACGGCAGCGCTGCCACAGACGGCAGCGGACAGCTGATGACAGCGACCCCCACAGCGGAAGGCTTCCTCAAGGATCCCCGCGACGGCAAGACCTACATGATCAATGACCAGGGCCAGCTGACATACGGCTGGCAGAAGGTAGGAGACCGCTGGTATCACTTCAATGACACCACAGGCGTCCTGGACGGTCAGGCCGAATCCCTCAACAATACCTTCTGCAAGATGAATGACAAGGTCTATTACTTCGACAAGAACGGCAAGGCGGCCACTGGCTGGCAGAAGATCAGCGGCCACTGGTACTACTTCGACAGCAAGGGCGTCCGTCAGGACAACATCACCGTCTTCGGCGTTTCCTTCGACGCGAACGGTATCGCCACCAAGGGCGGCTTCGGCGGTCCCAACGGCAAGAGCGGCGCGGCCAATGTCACAGATGCCATGGTCGAAATGATCAAGATGGCACAGACCAGAGACATCAAGACCAACCCTTCCAGATGGTATGCCTTTACCGACAAGGACCACTGCCAGGCCGGTTTCTTCCACTATGAAGGCGGAGCCTGGGTCCTGCAGCTCTACTGCCCCGTCAGCGTAGGTGCCTGGTACAACGGCAGATGCAAGACTCCTACCGGCCGCTACGTGATCAACGACAAGAAATACAGGATGACCCACTTTACATCCTTCTATTATGTCTCCTGGACCAGTGCGGGCGTCGGCTATCATACGCCCCTGTATTCCATTAATCTGCACAGCGTCTCAGCTTCCACAAAGCCCGTTGACCCCGTCATCGGCGGCTCTGGCGGACACAGATCCAACGGCTGCATGCGCCTGCACTATGCAAACGCAGTATGGCAGTACAACAAGCTTCCCAAGGGAACATGGGTCTGGATGTACGGCAAGTAAAAAGCATTTCCCCGGCTGCGGCCTGAAGTCAGGCTGCAGCTTCCGGGCAGAAATTTAATAAGCCAGAAAAAGGAGCATATCACCCTCGTCGAAGGTGATATGCTCCTTTTCTCATGGGGGCAGGCCCGGCAGCTTAATTTCCCAGATATCGGAGGCAGAGCATGGTCATATCGTCTGCCTGGGGCGCATCTGCGGCAAAGGCTCTGACCTTTGCTTCGATCTGCTCCACCAGTTCCCTGGGGGCAGGGTTCCCGCTCTCAGAGACCGCATCCGTCAGCCGGTCCATGCCAAAAAGCTCCTTTTCTATATTATCCGCTTCGGTTACGCCGTCCGTGTAGACAAAGACAGAATCTCCCGGCTCCAGCAGAAGGCTGTAGGACCTGTATCTTACCATCTCCATGGCGCCCAGGACAAAGCCGTGGACTTCCTTTACCACCCTGAGGCTCCCGTCCGCATTTATAAGCAGGGGATATTCGTGTCCTGCGTCTGAACAGGTCAGCTTTCCGGTGGAGATCTCCAGGATCCCCAGCCAGACGGTCACGAACATTTCCTCCGGGTTGCGGGAGCAGATCTGCCGGTTCACCGACTGAAGGACCACCCCCGGATCCGCCCCGGAGCCGGCCTGCATGGCGGTCTGCCGGATCATGGACATGGATACCATCATAAAGAGAGCCGCCGGTACGCCCTTGCCGGAAACGTCGGCTATGACAAGGCCCAGATGGTCGTCATCGATCAGGAAGAAGTCATAGAAATCGCCGCCCACCTCCCTGGCAGGCTTCATGTCCGCAAAGAGATCGAACTCCTTCCTGTCAGGGAAGGCCGGATCCTCCTTGGGCAGGGCACTGATCTGGATCCTGGTGGCCAGGGAAAGTTCCGCTTCGATCCTCTCCTTCTCCAGCTCCAGCAGTCTGCGGGCTCTGGCTGCCTGCACATAGTGGGCGGCCAGAGAAAGGATGTACAGGGCCGTAAGGGCTATGGGGAGATACAGGGGATGGGTAAGGATCCCTGCCTTATACAGATCTATGGTCAGCACCAGGCTGAAAGCCAGAAGAGCCGCCAGAAGGCCTGCTCCTCCTGCCACCCGGAGCCTTAAAAAGAGGACCATGGCCCCGGCTCCCGCCAGGAAGAGAAGGAAAAGCTGGAGCATATCTCCCATTTCCATTTTAAACCGCTTCTCCAAAAGGCTCTGAATGATGTTGGCCTGGATCTCCACCCCGTACATCTGGGATCCCTTGTCCATGGAAGTAAAGTAAGCGTCCTGAAGTCCCGGAGCATAAGGGCCGATCAGCACGATCTTGCCGGCGAAGTAAGCCGGCGGCACCTGGCCGCTGATCAGCATGGCAATAGAGACCCCATCGTAAAAATCTCCCGGGCCTGCGCTGTAGGGGATATAGAAATGGTCTGCCCTGTCGGTGGGCGGAAGGACCAGGTCCTCCCCCTTTTCTTCCAGGTAGCGCTTTGCCGTCATGGCGGCCATGGAAAGGACCTTGTCTCCCTCTCCCTTATCCACATACAGGATGGCGTGGCGCATGACGCCGTCCAGATCCGTCATGGCATTGATGTGGCCCTGGCAGGTCACGGCCTTCAGCTCTTCGAAGGGTAGTTTGCAGTAACAAGTAACAGTATATAGTGGTATTGAAATGTACTATTATATACTGTTTGGCTGTTTACACAGGTACTACTTTGTGTTATTCTATATATGTATCAATTGGTGTTTTGAAAGTGAGACGGTT
>CAMOGQ010000151.1 GCA_946614165.1 uncultured Lachnospiraceae bacterium | reverse complement strand
CAGCCTTTGTCTGAATGCGTGTCCTTTCGTGAGTGTTTCACGTGAAACAATTTTTGTTTTTCTTTTTGTTTTATCCCGATGTCTTTTCTTCTGAATGTTTTACGTGAAACAATTAATCAAAAAAAAAGATGTTCCACGCCCTGGGACATGGAACATCTCTATTACCTTACCTGATATTTTTCCAGATAGATCAGAAGGACTGTGACGTCTGCAGGCGTAACGCCGGAGATTCTGGAAGCCTGTCCGATGGAGGCAGGTCTGAATTCCTTGAGCTTCTGTCTGGCTTCCAGCCTCAGGCTCCCTACATCGTCATAGTCGATCCGTTCGGGGATCTTTTTGTTTTCCAGCTTTTCGAACTGCTCTACCTGTTTCTTCTGCCTGGCTATATAGCCTTCATAACGGATATTGATTTCCACCTGTTCCGTTACTGCAGCAGGAAGCTCCGGTCTTTCCGGATCCAGTCCTTTCACCTTTTCGTAGGACAGCTCCGGCCTGCAGATCAGCTCTGCAAGAGAGCAGGCTGTTTTCAAATCTGCCGATCCCAGGGAGCGGAGATATTCCTGATTGGCCGAGGCGGCTCCGATCCTTACATTCTTAAGCCGCTCCACTTCCTCCGCTATGGCCTTTTCCTTATAGCATACATAATCATATTCTTCCTGAGTAATCAGGCCCACCTGATATCCGTATTTTCGAAGACGCAGATCCGCATTGTCCTGACGGAGGAGAAGACGGTATTCTGCCCTGGATGTCATCATACGGTAGGGCTCTCTGTTATCCTTGCTGACCAGGTCATCGATCAGAACCCCTATATAGGCTTCGGACCGTTTCAGGATCAGAGGCTCCCTTCCAAGGATCTTCATGGATGCGTTGATGCCTGCGATCAGCCCCTGAGCCGCAGCCTCCTCATACCCGCTGGATCCGTTGAACTGTCCGGCGCAGAAGAGACCGCTTACCTGCCTGGTCTCCAGAGTCAGATGGAGACTGTTGGCGTTGATGCAGTCATACTCGATGGCATAGGCATTTTTTACGATCACACAGTTTTCCAGGCCGGGAACCGTCCTGTACATCCTCTGCTGAACGTCGTCGGGCATGGAAGAGGACATGCCGTCTATATAGACCTCATTGGTCCCGCGGCCTTCCGGTTCCACGAAAACATGATGACGGTTCTTTTCTCCGAACTTGACCACCTTATCCTCTATGGAAGGACAGTATCTGGGACCGGTACCCTCAATAATGCCCGCATATATGGGAGACCTGTCCAGGTTGGCCCGGATGATGTCGTGGGTCTCTTCATTGGTATAGGTCAGATAGCAGGGGACCTGCTCGATCTGCACATCCTTTGGATCCGTCGAGTAGGAGAAGGAGATGACCACCGGGTCTCCCGGCTGAATCTTCATTTTGGAATAATCCAGGGTCCTGCCGTCCATTCGGGCAGGAGTCCCTGTCTTGAAGCGGCGGAGACCAATGCCCAGCTTTTCCAGAGAATCCGTCAGATAAGTGGATCTCTGCATGCCGGAGGGACCCGTCTCCGTAATGGATTCTCCCACCAGGCACCTGGCATTCAGATAGGTGCCTGTACATATGATGGCCGCCTTGCAGTCATAGACTGTGCCGGTATGGATACGGACGCCCGTGATTCTTCTGCCGGAGTCATACTCCACGCTGCTGCCGATCTCCTCTGTCAGGATCTCGGATACCTCTGCCTGGCGAATCTCCAGATGGGGCTGGTTTTCCAGCACCAGGCGCATGGCTTTGGAGTACTCGGCCTTGTCCGCCTGGGTGCGGAGGGAATGAACGGCGGGACCCTTGGAAACATTCAGCATCTTGGACTGAATGAAGGTCTTGTCTATATTTTTGCCCATCTCTCCGCCCAAGGCGTCGATTTCCCTGACCAGATGGCCCTTGGAGGATCCGCCTATATGGGGATTGCAGGGCATCATGGCAATAGAATCCGTATTCATGGTGAAAATGACGGTCTCCAGTCCCAGCCTGCTGCAGGCCAGAGCCGCTTCACATCCGGCGTGTCCCGCACCGATGATGCAGACATCCTTACTGATATGATATTCCATACGTTTAAACTTACTCCTGTGTTTTTACTTTCCGAGACAGAACCTGGAGAAGATCTCCTCTACAAGATCGTCCTCCACCGATTCTCCGGTGATCTTTCCCAGTGATTCATAGGCATTCATAAGATCCATGGAAAAGAAATCCTCGGTCATGCCCATCCTGATACTGTCAAGGACCATCCCAATGGAATCCCTGGCTTCCTCCACCGCCTTTTTATGACGCATATTTGTGAGAAGGACCTCATTCTGCTGTAGGATCTCTCCCGATTTAAACATAGAACTTATGTTCTGTGACAGTCTTTCCAGTCCGTCTCCGGTGGAAAGAGAACAGGAAAGGAAAAGAGGTTCCGTTTCTTTGTGGATAAACAGATCTCTCACAGCCCTTTCGTCGGTCCCGGCCTCCAGATCGTTCTTATTCAAAAGAACGATGCATTTCTTTCCTTCCTTCATTTCCTGACAGATCATTTCCGCTATATCCCTGTCTTCGGCAGAGAGGGGAGAAGAGGAATCGATCAGGAACAGGATCAGGTCGGCCCTTTCCACAGCCTCCATGGTCTTCTGAATACCGATCCGCTCTACCTTATCCTCCGTATCACGAATACCGGCCGTATCTGTCAGATTCAGCAGCACGCCGTTCATACGGACCGATTCATTAATGGTATCCCGGGTGGTGCCGGCCACGTCCGTTACGATGGCAAGATCCTCGCCGGCCATATAATTGAGAAGAGAAGATTTTCCGGCATTAGGCTTTCCTACAATGACGGTACGGATGCCTTCCCGAAGAATCCTTCCCTCATCCGCATGCTGCAGAAGGCCGTTCATCTGGTCCCTAAGATCCAGGCAGATCTTTTCCAGCTTTTCCGGATAATCCTCCAGATCGTAGGAATCCGGATCGTCCAGAGCGGATTCGATAAAGGCGATCTCATAAATAATACTGCTTCTGAGTTCCTTTACCTTTTCCGACAGAGATCCTTTCAGCTGGGCCAGGGATACTTTTCTCGAGAATTCGTTGCGGGAGGAGATCAGGTCCATGACCGCTTCCGCCCTGGACAGATCGATCCTGCCGTTTAAAAAGGCCCTTCTGGTAAATTCTCCCGGCTCCGCCATCCTGGCCCCGCTCTCCAGAACCAGGTCCAGGACTCTGTGCATCAGATATACGCCTCCGTGGGTATTGATCTCCACCGTATCTTCGGTGGTATAGGAATGGGGAGAGAGCATAAGAGATACCATGACCTCGTCAATGATCTCCCCTTCCCTGTCCACCACAAAACCGTAATGGATGGAATTGGTCTTCCACGTTTTGAGCACGTGTTCATTTTTCTTATTTACGATAATTCTGTCCGCTGTATCCACAGCCTCCGGTCCGCTGATCCTTACGATGCCGATGCCGGATTCGGACATGGCCGTGGCTATGGCCGCAATGGTATCCTTTGTCAGTCTGTCAAAAGTAAGAGCCATACAGAACTCCCTGTCACAAAAAGAATGTCGGAAATGAAAAAACAGATACACCGTTTCCGGTATATCTGTTTTATCATAATCAAATTATTCCTGAGTTTCAACCGTTACGGGTGCGGAAGTTTCCACAGGCTCAGCTGCAGGAGCGGGAGCAGCCTCCACAGGTGCTTCCACATTCTGTACATTCAGCTGTTCATCCTTTACTTCCTGAGGACGCTCGGCTCTGTTGTCCCTGCGGCCTCTGCGGTCTCTTCTGGAACGTTCGGGACGCTCGGGACGTTCTGCCTGCACTCCCTTCTTGAGGGCTACCACCACGCGGCGGTAAGGCTCTTCGCCTTCGCTGTAGGTGGTCACGAATCTGTCATTCTGAAGAGAAGAGTGGATAATTCTTCTTTCATAGGGATTCATGGGCTCTAATGTCACGCTCTTTCTGGTTCTCTTGACCTTGCCGGAAATATTCTTGGCCAGATTTTCCAGGGTCTGTTTTCTGCGTTCCCTGTAGTTTTCCGTATCGGCCTTTACATGGATATATCCGTCAATGCCCTTGTTGACAACCAGAGATACAAGATACTGGAGGCTGTCCAGGGTCTGTCCCCTCTTGCCGATCAGCATGCCCATATCTTCACCTTCCATATTGATGGTGAGGATACCGGTCTCGTCGCTGTAGCTGGTGGAGATATCAACGTTCAGGTTCATGGCCTTGAAGACATCCTTCAGGAATACCAGAGCCTTTTCATTGATCTCTTCGATCTTTTCGGGTGTCAGCTGGGGCTTGTCAGCCTTCTTTTTGGGAGCCTTTGCAGCTTCCTCGGCGGGAGCAGCCTTTTCCTGACGGGCAGGAGCTTCTGCCTTTTCGGACTTTTTGTTTTTCTTTCTGTTCCTGGATTTCTGATTCTGTCTGGAATCGTTCCTGCTCTTTTTCTTTTCTGTCTTTTCCTCGGAAGGAGCGGCTTCGGTTTCCTCCTTCTTTGCGGGAGCAGCTTCCTTTACAGCTTCTTCTGCTGTTTTCTCAGCCTTGACAGGAGCCTTCTTTTCTTTTCTGGCAGGCGCTTCTTCCTTTGCGGGAGCCTCTGCCTTTTCTGCCTGATTCTGAATCTTCTTCTCGGCTTTGTTCAGAACATCATTCAGAATGGCTGCGGCTGCATCCGAAGCAGACTTGGCCCTTGCCCTGATTCTGGCAGGTTTTGCGCCCAATCCCAGAAATCCTCTGCTGCCCTGATCGATCACTGTATAGTCAAGGTTGGAACTGATGACATTCAACTTCAGGCAGGCGGATGTAATTGCATCCTGCAGAGTCTTGCCGGATACTTCGATATATTCCTGAGACATTTTTGTCCTTTCTTATTTCTTCTGATCGGGTTCTTTTTCGGCAGCTTCGATATTCATATTTGCGATGGCTGTCAGACTGCCCTTTTTGTACTTCTTTCCGTTGTTTTTCATACTTTCCAGCTCTTTTTCGCGGGCATTGGAGACCCTGGTGCTGTACTTGTCAGTCTTTTTGATATTCTTTGTGCTCATGGAAGAGTACTGGTTGACTGTACGGGAAGGAACGTCCTTCTTCTTGTCGCTGATCTTGCCCTTTGCCTTGGCTTTTTCGATATTCTCGGCGATCATGGCGTCAATGTCCATCTTGTCGATGTGTCTGTTGACAAAGATGCTGACGATGGTCCTGACAACGGCACTGGCGATCCAGTAGATGCCGAGACCTGCGGGCAGGGTAAAGCAGAAGAATGCGGACATGAGGGGCATGGTGGTGTTCATGGTCCTCATGGTAGCAGCCGTCGAATCGTTGGAATCCGTATTCTGGCTGCCGGAGGGCATTACCTTAATGCTCAGATACTGGGAAAGCGCTGCCAGGGCAGGTACCAGAAGAGCGCCGACGCAGGCAAGGATGGCTCCGTTTGCCCATGCGGACTTGAGCATGAAGGAAGGTGAATTTCCAAGGTTCAGGCCCAGGAAATTATTGTACTCGGCAAGCTTGGCGGCCGTAGAGTTGATCTCGTCCGTAAGAGAAGCAAACTTCTCTGCCAGAGCCGTCCAGTCGGCGGTGGAGCACTTGTTCAGGACATCGATAAAAGTATTCTGAACATATTCCGTAACGCCGTTTACAAAGTTTTCGTTTTCAAACTGTTTTGTAAAGGTGCTGGCACCGGACAGAGTCTGAAGAAATTCGGAAGAACCTGCCTGTGCGATCAGATCATCGACCAGGGGGAAGAATGTCTGTTTTACCAGAGGCAGATAGGCGGGAATGTTGTAGAATACCCTGTACAGACCGAACAGGATGGGCATCTGGATCAGAAGCTGAATGCAGCTGCCGGTAGGATTTACGCCGTACTTGGCATAAAGTTCCTTCATTTCGCTCTGCTGGGCTGCCATGGAGCCTTCATCTGTCTTTCCTTTGTACTTGTCCTGGATCTTCTTCATTTCCGGCTGCATTTTGTTCTGCAGCTTAGAGAACTTCTGCTGACGATAGGTCAGAGGCAGCATAAGTACATTGACAAGAATTGTCATAAGGATGATCGCAAGACCGATATTGGGAATGCCGATCTTGGACAGAACCAGGAATATTCCATTCATGATCCATCCGAGAGCGGTGGCAATAGGGCCTACGATCCTGCCGGAATTTTTTGTCAATAAAACAGTGTACAAACTAAATCCTCCTATTGGAAACAGTTATTTCTTAAATCAGGGGACGGGATCAAATCCGCCATGAGAAAATGGATTGCATCTTAAAATTCTCCACAGAGCAAGTAATCCTCCCTTCAGGGCACCATACTTTTCAATGGCCTCCAGTCCGTACTGTGAACAGGTCGGAATATAGGGGCAGCGGGTGCTTTTCAGGGGAGAAAGATATTTCTGATAGAATCTAATCATTTTTATCATGAGATTTCTGATCATAGATTTTTGCCTTTCCAGACAAATGCAGGAGCGCCTTCTCTATGCTGTGATAGTCGGCATCCTTTGCCGCAGAACGCGCCACGACTGCCATGTCCAAACCACTATTGAACATCTGCTCATGCAGTCTGTAACTTTCTCTGATGAGTCTTGTCACACGATGTCTGACAACGCTGTTTCCCACTTTTTTACTGACCGATATGCCGATCCTGTTGCGGCCGAGGCCGTTCCCACACACATACAGCACCAGATATCGGTTCGCGTAAGATTTTCCGGTGCTGTAGCACCTTTTAAAATCTTCGTTCTTTTTCAGGGATTCCATTTAAACTCCATCCGGATTTATTTGATAACCGTTTCTAAAAGAAAAAGCCACATTTCTGCGGCTTAAGCTGATAATCTCTTTCTACCTTTTAATCTTCTGGCTCTGAGAACCTTTCTTCCGCCGGGGGTAGCCATTCTTGCTCTGAAGCCATGCACTTTGGAACGCTGTCTCTTTTTAGGCTGAAATGTCATTTTTGCCATTATATATCATCCTCCTTGATATAACTTATTTTCAATTTCTGATTATACTGCCTGGTGTGGGATGCCATAAAGGCAGACAGCTAAATCATTATAATAAAAGTAAATATTTGCGTCAAGTAAATTTCTTTGACATAAAATGGCGTTTTGAAAAAGAGTTACTATTCACGGCTTTTTCAAGGCACTGCATTATCTCTTTTTTCATACAG
>CAMOGQ010000150.1 GCA_946614165.1 uncultured Lachnospiraceae bacterium | reverse complement strand
GAGAGCTGGGAAGCCTTCGGTGTATCGCAGGGATGCTTCGTTCCCTTTACTTCCACCTTCGTTGCCATCTGGCCCTTCATCGCGGTAAAGAACCTCTGGATCCTGGTAGGGATCGTAGCAGCGGTCACGGCAGCGACCATCATCTTCAACGAAGTGCTGAGAAAGAAAGCGGCCTGAGGAAGGCTGCCTGCAATAAAGGACCTGATATTTTTAACATAGAACGAGCCGGGGCAGTCCTGATCAGAAGGGGCTGCCCCGGCTTATTATGTCCCTGGAAGCAAGGATTTCAGACGGCCCCGGGCCTGGCGGCTCTTGCGTCCGGGACAGGGCATTGTATACTGGATACAGAAAGTAAGAGGGAGGACCCGGAATGATGAGGAAAGCATGGATCCTGCTCATCGTCCTTGTGTTTATTCTGGCAGCGGGCTGCGGCAGGGAGGATCAGAAGCCTCCTGCGGATGAAACTCCGGAGGCGGAAGTGACAGAAGAAGCAGAGACGGCTAAAGAGGAAAGGAGACCCCTGAAGGTGGTCTTTTACGGCGCATCCAACTTCGGCAGATGGGAGGAACTTTCGGATCTCTTTCCGGATACGGAAGCAGTCAATACGGCCATCAACGGCAGTACGGACAAAAGCCAGCTGGAGAAGGCCCCGGAGGCAGTCTATGCCTTTGAACCGGATCTTGTCTTTATACAGACGGCCACCAATGATTTTTCCCAAGGCATGACTCTGGAGGAAGTGCTGGAAGAAAAAAGACTTTATTTTGAAACCCTGAAAGAGAACCTGCCCCTGACCCGTTTTGTGATCATGGCCCCTCTTCCCCAGCCCGGGAGACCGGATTTCTGGGAGGACGTACAGAAAGTCACCGACTGGATCCATGAATGGTGCGGGGAGAATGAAGATTTTTACTGCATCGATACTACGGAAGAGATGATGAGGGAGTCAGGCCCCGAAGAGCTGCTGGCTGGAGAGGGAAAATACTATGCCCCGGATCTTTTTGAAAAGGACGGGATCCACCTGAATGAAAAAGGAAGAACCATCTGGCAGGAGGCTATAGAAGATTTCCTGGAGGAGGCCGGGGATCTGGGCTGAAAATGAAAGGAAATGAAGGATATATGCCTTCAGATCCCGGGAGGACTGTTATGGAGAAAAAAGGAAAGAAAAACGGAAGAGGAGCCCAGCTTCTGAGCATCCTGATCTATCTGATGATCGGCGCAGCCAGCGGCATTCTGATCGTAAGATATATAGATCATTTCACAGGGCCGGATGTGACCATAGGACAGGAGATCCTGCTTTTTGCCATGCTGATGCTGTCCGTTTATGCGGTCATGCTGCTCCAGATCATCATTCATGAAGGCGGGCATCTGGTCTTTGGCCTTGCCACAGGCTATAAATTCAGTTCATTCCGCATCCTCAGCTGGATGTTTGTAAAAGAAGAGGGGAAGCTGCGTATCCGCCGTCTGTCCCTGGCAGGGACCGGAGGACAGTGTCTGATGGCACCCCCGGATCTGAAGGACGGCACCATTCCCTTCCTGCTTTATAATTTCGGCGGCGCTATCATGAATCTGTGCTCCTGCCTCCTTTTCGGAGGGCTTTCCTTTCTGTTTCCCCCGGATTCCTTTTTTAACTTTTTCCTTCTGGTCCTGGTCCTGGTGGGAGCAGGCTTTGCCTTTATGAATGCATTTCCGCTCCGCCTGGGACAGGTGGACAATGACGGGGCCAACGCCCTTTCCCTGCTTAAAAGCCGGGAGGCAGTCCGGGCTTTCTGGATCCAGATGAAGGTCAATGAACAAATCTCCAGGGGCGTCAGGCTTTCGGATATGCCGGAGGAATGGTTTGTCCTGCCGGAGAAGGAAGCGATGAACAACGGCATCACGGCCTATATCGGGGTCCTTGCCTGCAGCCGCCTGATGGACCAAAAAAGGTTTGAAGAAGCGGACGCCATGATGGAGAGCCTGATCTCCGGAGGAGAAGGAATCGCAGGGCTCCACAGGGGCCTTATGATCTGTGACAGGGTCTTTTTGGAAGTGACCGGCAAAAACCGTCCGGAAGCACTGGAGAGCCTTTTGACAAAAGAGCAGAAGAAATTCATGAAGGCCATGAAGACCTTCCCTTCCGTTCTCCGCACCGAATATGCCCTGGCCCTTCTGGCTGACAAAGATAAGGAAAAGGCAGAGAAGGTCCGGAAAGAGTTTGACAGATATGCCGCCAGATACCCCTATCCCAGCGAGATCGAGGCGGAAAGAGAGTATATGAAGCTTGCCGAAAAATGCGCGGGGGAGAAGGAAGCGCTCTGATCCGATAGCCTTTTTCCGTTTTTTACAAATCCCGGAGAAGCAGAGCGGCTTTCCGGGTCTGCGCATATGCTTTCCGCTTTTTTTCTCCTTACTGGACAGAGCACAGATTTTCAGATGGAAACAGGACACAAAAATCCCTCCGGCGGCGCCGGAGGGATTTCTGCAAAAAGGGGGAGAAATGAACATCTATATTTAAAAGGATTTAAGGCTTTTTCGTTTCCTGTTCCTTGGATGGTTTTATCTTACCGGAAAGTTGTGTTCAGATTTTGACGGAAAGATAAAGAAAAAATGAAAAGCATTAAGAGAAACTGAAGAAAAGGGAAATGCCCGGCTGCTTTCCGAAAGCGGTTTCGTATAAAGACCCGGCTCCGGCCCCGCGGCATACAGATCAGAACAATGATCACATGAAAGAGCACGGATCACTGAAAAATCCGGGAAAGAAACAGAAAACCCTCCGGCGGCGCCGGAGGGTTTCTGCAAAAGGGGGGAGTATGAAAATCTATTAAAAAGATGATTGGCTTTGTTATCTGCCTTTCATGGTCTTTATCTTAATGGGAAATTGTGTCCCCTTTTTGATGAGTCTGTGAAAAAAAGGTGAAATCCCCGCAGGATCCGGCATGGCGCTGTTTCCGGCAATACAGACAAAACCTGCATGGAAAAACTGTGCAGGTTGCCATATTTCTCATTGTCCCTAAAAGAGGACAGAGTCTGGGGCATACTGTGACCATAGAAGAAAGAAACAGACTTTCAGCAAGGAGCGCTCTTCTGAAAGAAAGGATCCTCATAGAAGGGAGAAACACATGAGCAGGAAAATCTACATCACACTGACCGGAACAAAATATTACTACGGGGCGGAGTTCCTTGAGCCCGGCACATGCATCAGACTGTTCAAGGAGCCTGACAACGAATACGACAAAGAGGCCATACGGGCAGAGCTGCCGGGCCTTGGAAAAATCGGCTATGTGGCCAACAGCGCCCATACAGTCATCGGGGAGTCCATGAGCGCCGGCCGCATGTATGACAGAATCGGCAGGAAGGCCGAAGCCAGGGTGGAAGTCATCACCCCCAGAGGCGTGATCTGCAGGGTCAGAAAGAAATGGGTCAAAAAGTAAGGAGGCGGGAAAACCGCCTGCCCTGAAAAGGCCCCTTGTGACAGGGGCCTCCAAAGGAATAACAGCTCCATATCATAATCTGATCCGCTTTCCGGCACACATCCGGGAAGCGGTTTTTTTCGTGGCCCCTGAGAAAGGGATGAGGGAGAAAAAGTCCGTCAGTCCTTTGCCGGAAAGCTCCCGGGAACTGGCAGATGACAGGAATATGTCAGTTGCAGACCCTGGAGGAGGCAGTTAAAATAAGATCACATAACACATAAAACCTTCTGGGAGGAACATATGGAATTCAATACAGATATTTTCAGCCAGTTCGACAGGAAATGGGGACTGGTCACGGCAGGAAACGAAGAGTCTTTCAATACCATGACAATCAGCTGGGGCGGCCTTGGCACCCTGTGGGGAAAGCCCGTGGCTACGGTCTATATCCGTGGTTCCAGGTATACCCATGACTTTGTGGAGAAAAGCGATTACTTTACTGTCAGCTTTTATCCGGAAAGCTTCAAAAAGACCCTGGGGATCCTGGGCAGCAGATCCGGAAGAGATATGGACAAGATGCATGGCTCGGGCCTTACCCCCCGCGCACTGGACCATGGCATGACCTTTGCAGAAGCAGAAGTGACCCTGGTCTGCAGAAAGCTTTTTAAGGCAAAGCTTCCCCTGGAGGACATTCCCGAAGACATCGTGAAAGCCCATTATCAGGACGGAGACTGGCACGACATGTATATCGGTGAAGTGGTGGAAATCCTGAAATAAGCGTTTTCGGTTTGAATGGATAAGATCATGGCAGAAAACAGTAAAGAGTATGTATGCTGCAGCATGCTGATCAACGGGCTTCCCGTGGAAGCCAGGTATTCCCGGGAGACGATCGATCGGATCCTGGTCCCCCTGCTGCTTGAGCTTGCCAGGATGCAGAAGGAGAAAAAGGGCCGGGTCCTGGCTCTTTTTGCGGCACCGCCCGGCGCCGGAAAGAGCACGCTGCTGGCCTTTTTGGAAAAGCTGGCGGCAGAGCGTGATGAAATCGGCAGAGTCCAGATCCTGGGAATGGACGGCTTCCACAGAAGGAACGCCTACCTTTTGTCGCATACCCTGGTAAGGGACGGAGAAGAGATGACCATGGTCAGAGTAAAGGGATCACCCGAGACCTTCGACCTGGAAAAGCTGACAGAGAGGCTGGGAAGTGTAAGCCGGGGAGAGATCTGCGGCTGGCCTGTCTATGACAGGCGCCTTCATGACCCTGTGGACGATGCTGTTACGGTGGACGGGGACATTGTCCTTGTAGAAGGCAATTATCTGCTGCTGGAGGACCCCGGCTGGAACAGGCTGCGAAGCCTGGCGGATTATACTGTTCTGATCCGGGCAGATGCGGATATGCTCAGAAAGCGTCTGACGGACAGAAAGGCAAAAGGCATGTCTTCTTATGAAGAAGCCGAACGGTTCGTGGATTTCAGCGATATGCGAAATGTCAGGACCTGCCTGGAACGGTCCGGAGGGGCCGACCTGACCCTCTTTATGACAGGGGACGGCGAATTCATAAGAGCAGATCAGAAGGCAGAACTGTGACCCGGCAGGACCCGCCCGGTAATTACCGGATGGAGGAGAGGTATAATCGTTTTATCGGGACCGCAGGATGCAGACCTGATCCGGTCAGCGCAGGGCGGAAGGTATGACAGGGCATGAGGTTTTGCTTCAGCTGCCTGTTATAAGCCCGCGGAAGCATGAGGCGGCGGAGCGGCAAAAAGGAAGGGACATCCATAGTATGGCAAAAAGAGTCAGAAGAGTAAGTTACACTCTAGACAAAGGAAATGTAAAAAACCTCCCCAGGGAGGATATCGAAATGATCCTCAGGGCAGCGGACGACCTGATCATGAAGGGCGGCAGGAATATGCTGGTAAAGACCCTCAAAGGCTCCAGAGAAAAAAAGCTGCTGGAAAAGGGCATGGATAAAAATCCGGCTTACGGTTTTTACAAAGACCTCTCGCTGGATGCAGTGGAGGAGAGGGTGGACTGGATGATTCTCTCAGGCTACCTGAAGATCGTATATGACTACCGCCTGCCACTGCTTGCCTATACAGAGAGAGGATGGGAAATAGAAAAATATACTTATGTCCGGGAATGCAGTGAGATCTACAGAAAGGACAGGTCCCGGAATAAGAACAAGTCCATAGCTCTTCTGAAATCGATCAATCCGGATGTGGCCGTGGAGGTCCTTGGGACGATCGCGGATGAAGGGAAGGAAAAAGATCTGCCGGGGCTGGAAGCCTGGCAGAAGGAAGCGGAAGGAAAGATCCGCAAAAGGCTTCATTTCGCCGTAAACAAGATCAGAAACCGGGAGGAAAACAAATCTTCAGAAATGGTCCGCCTCTTCATTGCCATGCCCATGGAGGGAAATAAAGGCAGGTATCTTCAGGATGCATTAACAAAGCTGAAAGCATCCGGCATAGAAGGCCGCTATCAGCCGGCGGAAAATCTTCATATGACCCTGATCTTTCTGGGAGAGACACCGTCTGACAAGACAGGTGCAGCCCTGGAGGCCCTGCAGTCGGTTCCCGTGCCCGATACGGAGTTTGCGGTGAAGGGCAGCGGCTATTTCGGAGACATTCTGTATGCCAATATCCTGATCAGAGATGAGGCTGAGTTCCAAAAATATATAGCCAGACTTCGGAACGAACTGGTAAAGAAAGGCCTTACCTTTGACAGCAAACCATTTAAGGCCCACGTGACCCTGATCCGCAGATGTTCCGATACGGGAAACTTTGATTTCGCAAGTTACTTTGAGAAGATCGGCAGGATCTGCCTGTATAAGTCGGAGAGCAGAGACGGAAGGATGGTTTATACAGAACTGGGAGCCTCAGAAAGGAATGATGATTCCGGAAGCTGACGCAAAGAAAGATTTTCAGAAGGCATCGGTCCCGTATCCCATGTTCAATACCGCCTTTCCGATCGAAGACCGGACATAAAGCGAATACAGAAAGGCACACGCCTGCCGGCGGTCTGAAAATGCTTCAGCCGCGGCGGACATGTGCCTTTCATATGACTTATGGTAATCGTGCGTTCAGATACAGGCAGGCCTTTAACGCAAGGACTGCAGGTACCGAAAACCCCCATGGAAACAGTTTTACTCTGTATCTGAACGGGGATGATCGTATCTGACCAGGCATTCAGCTGCTTCCTCCTGGGACAGATTAACCTCCTGCATGAGTATCCGGATGATTTCCTAATCGGGCATATTTGACTTGCTGCGGCATAACCGGATGATCAGACTGATCAAGCGTCCCTCATCCCAGCTTTCCTTAAAACCTTCTTCTCTGCCTTCCCTGCGTTCTGCCTTCAGGGCCATTTCCCATACCTTTTCCTGATCAAAAATGTCAAGCATGGCTGCCATAACTTCTGCCTCTCTTTCCGGTATATTTTCTGCATGAAACTTCTTCTGACAGCAGATAAAGGAAAAGCATATCTGCCTGCGGCTGTTTACCTGATGAACTTCAGAAATGTGTGTTTACTGCAATAAATGCCCCGGATCCCGAACTGATCTGAAGCTGCATTTAATCTGCGTGTGGATCAGGATTATCGTAACCGTCCAGATACTCGGCAGCTTTATCCTGTGACAGGTTCATTTGTTCCATGAGAGTCCGGATGACATCCGGATCCTGCATATGCATCCTGGTGCGGCATAAGCGGATGATGGAAGCAACCCCTTCTTTCAGGCCTTCTTCTTTGCCTTCCCTGCGTTCTGCCTTCAGGGCCATATCCCATACCTTTTCCTGGTCGAAAATGTCAAGCATGGCTGCCATAACTTCTGCCCCTCTTTCTGTCATATATTCGGTCGGGGTTAGTCAATAAACGTGTTGGTCTAATCAGATCAGCGTCAGGTTTAGCTGTT
>CAMOGQ010000149.1 GCA_946614165.1 uncultured Lachnospiraceae bacterium | reverse complement strand
AATCGCTACAATGCAATGTTTTCGCTTGTATTCAGAAGCACCCAGGAGCTGTCCAGGAATCTGTTTTCCAGCTTATGCAATACCAGTACATACCGGTACTGGCATTGCGTAGAGGACGTGAAGCAGCTAAACCTGACTCTGATCTGATTAGACCAACACGTTTATTGACTAACACCAAGAAAATATTTGAAGAAGGCGAGTTGGATGAAAAAGTGGGTATTTCAAAAATGGAAATATCCAGTCCTCACGGAGCTATTCCTGATAAAAACCAGACCAGTGAGGCTATGTTTTATATCCGACAGAGCCAGCGGCGGATCATGCTCATTGTCATAGTGCTGAGTCTCAGCCTGATCGGACAGAATCAGGGGGAATATGAACTGTTCGTCCATCATTCCAATCTGGCCCTCAAAAATATTCTGTCAGCATACGGCTATTCTGTGCGGCTTGTGCTTTTGCTCCTGTTTCTCTATATCATCCATCCACAGGGGAAAAAGTTGCCGTACTGGACAGTGGCGGGTATCAACGGAGTTCTTTATTTTACATCTCCTTTAGCAAAGCTCTTCTTTGAGATCCGGGAATCGGATTTTGCATCTCTGTGGGGACCGCTGGGCCTCTCTGTTAACTGATCAGCGGGATTTTCCCTGCCGAACTTTTATTGCGGTCAGATCTCCGCTGCCGGGAGACGCGAAAGCCGGAGCAGCTGATTCCGGTCTCCGTGGCGCTTGTCATAGCCTTATCCGTCGTTCTGGATATAAGCGTGGGAATGGCGCCCCAGCCGGCGGCCTTTCTGACAATTGCCATCGTGACCGAAAGTGTGTTTTTACATCTGGCTGCATCTGCAGTTTGTCCGTCAGCACGAGTGTGATCTTATGGCATCCCAGTGCATCCAGATCATGATGACCCAGATCCAGCCCTACATTCTGTGCAATGCGTTCAATACCATTCGAGCCCTCTGCATTATAGACCAGTCCCTGGCAGACAAAACACTGGAGAATTTCAGTGTCTGTCTGCTGCAGAATCTGGAGTCGCTGAAGTCTTCCGAACTGACCCGGTCACAAAAGAACGGAGCATACCAGGCTGTATACGGAAATTGCAGTGCTGCGCTTCCCGAACGTTCATGTGGAATACCGGATCATTGATAAAGAGTTTCGGATCCCGGCTCTGTCGATCCAGCTATTGGTGGAGAATGCTATACGGCATGGGGTGTGCGGTTTACGTGACGGCCATGCTGCTGTCTCAACAGTCCGGGAGGATGATTTCCATCTGATCATCGTGGAGGACAACGGCACAGGCTTTGATCCGGCGTAGCAAAAAGATCAGGTCAAAGAACATATAGGGTTTAAAATAGTAAAAGAACGCATTGAGCAGATGTGCGGGCAGTAAGAGCTGCTTGAAAAGAACGGTTTTTCTTTGGACATCCTTTGGACATTCCCTGCTATATTGTAAACTGATACAGGGACTGACGTATTCGCGAAATATGTCTGTTCGAGATATAGTGCATAAGGAGGAGACCATATGAAGAAAAAAACATTCCTGAAGGCAGTTGCATTGATGACAGCCCTGATAATGACATTTGCGGCGTGGAGTCCGGCAGCGCAGGCCTTTGCAGCCACTGCCAAAAAGACGAAGACGGTATATGTTATTTCACAGATAACGTCAAAGAGCGGAAGTGAAACGTATAAATTCACCTATACTAAAAACGGACTGGTAAAGAAGATGACCACGGGCGGTCTTAAGGTTACCTATAAGTACGATAAAAAGAAGGTTTCAAGTCAGAAGCAGATCGATGAAGGAGAAAAGACGGAAGTATTATATTCTTACAGTAAGAAAGGCCGGCTGAAGAAGACGACGCAGAAAGAAGCGGACGGAAAAAAGACAACTACAAAGTATAAATATAAATCCGGGCGTCTTGTGGAAATCCAGGATAACAGTACGGATAACGTCTGGACGCTGACCTATAACAAAAAGGGACTGGTGAAAAAAGCAGTCATAAAGGGTAAAAAGGATTCTACAAGTACGATAAAGTATTCCTACAACAGTAAAAAAGATCCGAAAAAGATGATCTGTTCCTGGGATGTGACTGAGAAGATCAGTTACACATACAACAAGCATGGCCGCAAGACAGCTACAGTAAAGTATTCCTATAAAGATAAATCGCTGAACAGCAAGGAAGTGTATACCTATAAATACCAGAAGATCAGCGTGCCCGCTTCTTATGTGAAAACAATAAAGAAGCAGCAGAAGGAGATGGCAAATACACCCAGTGCATTTATGTTTGTTATGGACTAGAAAAATAAACCTGCTGCGGTAAAAGGTATCCTGCATAAAAGCAAAATGTGCAGATGATGAACCTCTGGCAGTAGAATATACACTGCATCAGCTCACATCGGTGCCGGAAATCCAGGAGGAAAAAGGGCTTCTCAGACATACGCTCTGCGCTGGACTATGTTTACTGATGTCCGGTCGATGCAGCCCTGCCTGATATCAGTATGCCTGAAATGGACGGTATTACGCCTGCCGCCAGGATCAGGCAGATCAGCCCGGCCACTGCTGTTATATTTTTGACAGCCCCCAGGGGATATGCGTATGACGCATGTTGTGTTCATCCTGCAGGATATCTTCTGAGACCAGTCTCCTTATCGCAGATCGTTTTTTGTCTGCAGAGAAAGACATAATGCCCCGAAGGCGCATATCCGGGTCAGGACTTTCGGATTTTTTGGCGTTTACCTGGATGACAGGCAGGCTGCCTTTAAACTGGCAAAATCGAAGGAGATACTTGCCTGTCCTGCAGATAAGCAGGGCTCGGGCGTAACGCGCGCGGAGTTATTTGCTGCCGTCTGGGAGGACAGACCCTTCGACCGCAGGATGCAGAAACAGCTGGATGTTTACATCCGTTCCTGAGGAAAAACCTGCAGGAATACGGCGTCTCTGAAACCATGGAGATGAAAACGGGGATCCTTCGGATCAGGCCGGATGCCATTACCTGTGATGCATATCTGTTTATGCGGGGGACGGCGAGGCCATTAATACTTACCGCAGTAAATACATGAGCTCTAATTCCTGGGCCAGCATGTATAGCTCCGGGAAACGGCTGTCATTTGCTCTTCATAGCGCTTTTTCCGTTTAATTATGGAAAAAGCGCTATTTCTTTGGACATGTTTTGGACACGGGTCAGTTAAAATAATCACAGACAGACAACCGGCAGAACGAGCATAAAGAGGATGGGAGGATGCCTATGGAAGACGGCAGGGATATGTACCTACCTGGGCCGGATCATCCGGACACAGTCAGCGGCGGTGTCAGATCACTCGGCATGTACAGACCGGGATTTCCTTATCTGTAAAAAAAGAGGCGCTGCAATTCTTCAAAGCATGCATCGGCGGGGCTGTTTATGACATAGCCATGAACAGCGATGCCGGTCGTGCACATCATTATGCAGTCGCCCGGGCTTTTTTGAATCAGACAGACTGGGAAAAGTTTGTGTGGATCGGGGAATTCGGATCCCTTGACGGATTCCCGGGGCTTTAAAGAGGCAGGACAATGGAAGAGACCGGAGACCGCCCGGACTGTGACGAGTGCATTGCTTTCGGTAACGGCAAGGCGGCAAAGACTGGATACAGCGGGACAGATCCCATGTACATAGAGCACGACTCAATTCTTTAAGGAGGAAAAGTATTATGAGAGAATAAAACGAACACTGTACAAAATGGTGTTAGCCAGGAGCTGGAGCGAACGGAAAAGCCGTTCTGTTACATTGAGCAGGAAGATCCGTTCTGCAGTGGCGAAAGGACCCTTTGACCGGCCGGCGTCGGATCCGGGCAAAGAAACCGGCGGCTGGATATACGGATCTGCATGACCTGCTCTGCCCGGCGTTTATAGAACTGATGATGCAGAGAATCTGGCGTCCCGGCTCCTTTGGAATATGACTGGCAGCCAATCCTTCCGTAAAGCAGACCGGAACCATATGAAAGAGGAAGATCAAAGGGGAACTGAAAGCAAAGCGCTTCAGGCCGCTTAGTGCCGGGGAAGCGGCAGCCTGATGTCATGGCAGAACAGGGAGAACAATGGATAAAGGCCTTATCTCACCGCCTTGAATGATTCGGCATATGTTCTGACGGCAGCAGTGAACAAAAAGGGGATCGGGGCAATCTTTGTGAGGTCTGCCTTTTCTCTGACAATCTGATTAAAAAGATGTTCATGAAAGAAAAAAGGTTAAAGCTATGAAGAAAATGATTTGTATTGCAGTCAGCATCGTAATGCTGTTTTCGCTGTGTGCCTGCGGAGGCGGAAAACCGGCCGATACGAATGGAACTCCGGCCGAGACAGAAGAGACTGCCGCCGAATGGACACGGGAGGGCTACTTCCAGGATGAGAATGAGAACATGATTTCCGTCACCTGGATGGAGGATGTGGACGAGCCCGGCTGGTATGTCGGCTGCATGCTGGGCGAAGACTTTGTCGAGGACTCATGGGGCGGCATCCTGCCCCAGGAAGGAAACACCCTGCATGGTACCCTTCCCTCTTCCGGCAGCAGGGAGGATATCACCGTTACGGTCTCGGAAGAAGGCGAAGACGGTATCCTTCTCGTGGTCGAGGGAGGAGAGACCTACCATTTCACATCCATGGGCGATATGACGGCCAGCATCATTGTGACGATAGGTACAGAGGGCTTTGGCATGATCGGCTATGAAGAGGGCGAGACTTTGCCGGAGCTTGATCCCGAGTGGCCCTATCAGTCCGCACAGGTCAATCTGGACGATCCTGCGACCTATACCTTTGCCGCTGCGCCTGAGGCAGGCAGCCTGTTCGTGAAATGGACGAAGAACGGCGAGGACTTCTCCACCGAGCCGGTCATCACCATGCTGCTGGATGAAAGCGCTGAATTCGTTGCCGTGTTTGAAGAAGACCCCGACTGGCAGAACCCGGTCATGAATTTCAGCGGTGAGTACCAGAGCGGCAGGGCCGGCGCCCATGTAGAGTGCTTTGGCAGTGAGGACGCCCTGATCACCATCGAATGGGCCGGGAGTGCCTCAGAACTGGCCCGCTGGGATATTTTTGGCCGCCTGGACACCGAGACACTGACAATCGAATACTCCGGCGTCACAAAATCCATCATTACCTATGACGGCAGCGGAGAAATCGTCAGCCAAGAGCCGGAATACGAGGACGGCACAGGCACCATCACCTTTAACGATGACGGGACATTTACCTGGCACGAGGATCAGTCCGAGTATGGGGAAGATATGGTTTTTGAGCTGGTTCAGACTCAGGAAAACTGAGATGCTTAAGGAAGACAGCATCCGGCAAAACGAAACCTGCAAAGTGCAGGATCTATGAGGGAGCCGGACAACAGATTTTCGGATGCCGGAAACCGGGACAGTCAGCAGGAGGAACAGTGATCCGGCAGTCATAAAAGGGGGAGATCATGAACAGAAAAAGCATTACAGTTATTGCAGCGGCTTTCCTGGCAGGCGTACTGGTCACTGCCATTGCAGCCTATGCCATGTACGGGCCCGGGGGAAACGGTAAGAAGCAGGAGGAAGAGACAAAGGCAGATGCAGGGAACATAGACTATGCCGCAGTATTCCCTTCCTGGAATCCGGACAGCGTTTCCCTTCACGAACTGGTCGATTTTGTGGCAGAGGCAGCAGATGAGTCCGGCCCGGCCTACCTGGAGCCGGCCGACCGGATCGCCGTATTCGATATGGACGGTACGATCCTCTGTGAAAAAGCGCCTGTTTATGTCGACTACTGCCTGACGATCTACCGCGTGCTGGAGGATCCCTCCTATTTTGCGACGGAAGAAGAAAGGTACGCTATGGAACAGGTCCGAGACCATGCATACTATCTGGGAGAGACCTTCAGTCCCGAAGGCATTACCAAGGACGATCTGGTCTCTCTGGCCTTCGCCGGCATGACGCCGGAGGAGTTCCGTGACTATGTGGTCAATTTCGCCGACAGTGTCGACGTGGTGGGATTTGAAGGCATGACCTACGGACAGTCCTTCTATAAGCCCATGATCGAAGTCATCGATTATCTGCGTGCCAATGACTTCGATGTGTGGATGGTTTCCGCCTGCGAACGCGAGGTGGTGCGGGCGCTGGTAAAGCGCTATGACATCCCCTATGACCATGTGATCGCTACCGACGTGCCTTATATTGCCTCCGGAAAGGGAGACGAGCCCGCCGACAAATACAACATGGGCCAGGACGAGGAGATACTGCTGGGCGCACCCATCGATGCTGTGGAGTGCGGCAGATCCGGCAAGCCGGCCGCCATCGCCCGGGAGATCGGCAAACGTCCGGTGCTGGCCTTCGGCAACAGTGCCGGTGATTATTCCATGCTCAACTACGCCGAGGGCAATCCCGACCATACCGGCATGGGATTTTTCGTGGTATGCGATGATACCGAAAGAGAATACGGCAGTGATGAGAAGGCTGCCGAGTATTACAGCAAGGTGGAAGAGGAAGGCTGGACGCCTTTCTCGATGGCCGATGACTGGAAGACCATCTACGGCGAGGGCGTAAAAAAGACAGGACTGCCCGAGGCAGAGGAGATGCCGCATGATGAAGAAGAGGCACTGCCCAACGCTTCGTGAGTTCTGATACTTATTCATACGGGGTAAACATACTGGAGCTGCTGGTGCAGGGAAAGCACCGGCAGCTCTTTTATTGTCTCGTTATCGGAATGACTGCGCCCTGCCGGATGAGAAGCGGGAAGAACTGGCCGATGGTGTGATTTGCGTTATGAGTGCCCCGGGTACCGGTCTCTGATACTTCCTGCCAGCTGAGGGCGGAAAAAGGCAGTTTCTGTGCTGCCAGCACATATGCCGGCATAATTCTTTGGGGACAGGGCCCATTGAACCCCCTCAGATTGAGAGTATCATATAGTCATACGATACAGAAACGAACGACAGCACAACATGAACTCCAGAGAGGTGGCAAAATGAATATCTATCCTGTAGAAACCGTTGCATACTTTACTTCCAGCAAGGAGACCGCTCCCGAATGGACAAAAGCAGAGAAGGTCAACTACCTTGAAAACGAAGGCGCCAGATATGAGAACCTCACAGGCGTCCGCAGGATTCTTGCAAATCTCTTCAGATGATGAGAGGGAATCCTGCTCCCATAGAATTTAAGACAGATTCTGCATACGACAGAACTGAAGACATACAGCAGCCGGTTACATGACGATTTTGGTCTCATGGAACCGGCTGTGTTTTTTTTGCCGGCCTGCCGGGTGAGGAACATATGGAGTTATTTCGGCCCGAATACATCGGAAATGAGCCTGATATCCCCCAAAATGAGTTGTATATGGAAATATATTTCCATATATGGTAAAATGGAAATATAAAAATCTGCTGAA
>CAMOGQ010000148.1 GCA_946614165.1 uncultured Lachnospiraceae bacterium | reverse complement strand
TGGGCGATGAGACCTACTGGTTCATCTGCGAGTGGGATTAAAGCGGCCGTCAACAGGAAGAGAGTCTCACGGGAGACTCTCTTTTTGCAATATACGAGAAGACAGAAATGACAGATAGTATGAATCATCAGCCCCAGAAGCTTCCGGCAGCTTTCTGCCGCCGGATGGAACAGATGCTGGGTAAGGAATACCCGGCTTTTCTCAGTGCTTTCGACAGGGAGGATTCCTTCCGTGGCCTCAGGGTCAATACCCTGAAGACAGACCCGGAAAGACTGAAAGAGATCTATCAGGGCTCTCTGGAAAGGGTCCCCTGGACCGAAAACGGCTTTTACTATGAGGAAAAGGACAGGCCGGGCAGGAGTCCCCTGCATGAAGCGGGCTTTTACTATATCCAGGAGCCCAGTGCCATGGCCGTGGCCGCCCTGTCCGGAACGGAGAGAGGAGAGAGGGTCCTGGATCTGTGCGCCGCCCCCGGAGGAAAGAGCACCCAGCTTGCCTGCATGCTGGAGGGAGAGGGCCTGCTTGTGGCCAACGAGATCCATCCCGCCAGGGCCAGGATCCTGTCTCAGAACATAGAAAGAATGGGCATAGGCAATGCCATTGTGACAAATGAAGCGCCGGAGACCCTGGCGGACTGTTTCCCTGCCTTTTTTGACAGGATCATCGTGGACGCTCCCTGTTCGGGAGAGGGCATGTTCCGCAAGGAAGAACAGGCTCTTGTCTGCTGGAGCCAGGAGAACATCGATCTGTGCGCCGACAGGCAGGCACAGATCCTGGACAGCGCGGCCCGCATGCTGACGGACGGAGGCGTTCTGGTCTATTCCACCTGTACCTTCGCGCCCGAGGAGGATGAGGGAACGGTCGCTTCCTTCCTGGTCCGCCATCCCGATTTCGAGATCCTGCCTCTGGCCTCCTCCCTGGGAGAGAAGCTCTCCCTCTGGGGGTTCGAGAGAGGAAATCCCGCTTACCTGGATCTGATCCGGGCCGCGGACCCTGCCCTTTACGGGGCCCGGGGCCTTGATGAGACCCTCCGTCTCTGGCCCCACAGGCTGAAGGGAGAGGGGCATTTCATGGCCATGCTGGTCAGACAGGGAAGAAAGCTCCGGGCCAGACTGAGCGGAAAGACAAAGCCCGTGGACCAGGCCCAGCTCCGGCTCTTTAAGGACTTTGCCGCCGATGCCCTCAGGGCAGATCTTAAGGGTACCTTCCTTACTTTCGGACAGGAGCTCTACCTGGAGCCCGAACCCCTTCCCCTGAGAGGGCTCAGGGTTCTGAGACCGGGACTTCACCTGGGAACCTTTAAAAAGAACCGCTTCGAGCCCTCCCATGCCCTGGCCCTTTTCATTACTCCGGAACAGGCCGCCAGGACCCTGGATCTGTCCGTTTCTTCGGGAGAAGCCCTGCGCTATCTGAAGGGGGAATCCCCTGCCTGCCAGGGACCAAAAGGCTGGACCCTGGTCTGCATCGAAGGAGGCAGCGCCGGCTGGGGCAAGGCTGCCGGAGGCATACTGAAAAATCATTATCCCAAAGGCCTGCGTCCTGCAGGTATTTGACAAAACGGGACCCGATATGGAATAGTGATAGGCAGCTAAGAATTGGAGGATCACGCATTCATGAGCAGCAATATGCAGTTCGATGTACTTGCCCTGAATATGGAGCACCAGCTGCTCTCCCTGGCGGAGGAGAGGTTCGGAAAGAAGCTGACGGAATGCAGCGACCCGGAATTCTACAGCCTGGTCCTGATACTCTGCAAAAGGCTTCTGCGGGTGTCCGAAAAGAACACGGGCGAGAAGAAGGTCTATTATATTTCCGCGGAATTTCTGGTGGGCCGGCTTCTGGGCAACAACCTGATCAACATGGGCCTGTACGACATGCTGGGGGATATCCTGCATAAATACGGGAGAGATCTGGCGGCCCTGGAGGAGCTGGAAAGGGAGCCCTCCCTGGGCAATGGCGGACTGGGCCGGCTGGCGGCCTGCTTCATGGACTCCATTGCCACCCTGGGACTGCCCGGGGAAGGGGTGGGGCTCAATTATCACTTCGGCCTCTTCCGGCAGAGGTTCGAGCGCCGCATGCAGGTGGAGGAAACGGATCCCTGGATCCAGGGCCTGTGCTGGGAAGCCCCCAGTTCCAAATATTTCGACGTGAAGTTCGGCAAGGGATCTGTCCGGGCCAGGCTCTACAACATGGAGATCGTGGGCTATCAGGGCGGTACCAACAAGCTCCGGCTCTTTGATCTGGATACGGTGGACGAGTCCCTGGTCCGTTCGGGGATCAGCTTTGACAAGACGGACTATTCCCGCAACCTGACCCTCTTCGTATATCCCGACGATTCCGATGAAAACGGCATAAAGCTCAGGGTCTACCAGCAGTATTTTCTTGCTTCCTGCGCGGCACAGCTGATCCTGCAGGAGATGAAGGAGCGCCAGTATGACCTTTACAGGCTGCCCGACCATGCGGTGGTCCAGATCAACGATACCCACCCGGTCATGATCATTCCGGAGCTGATCCGGATCCTGATCGAGGAAAAGGGCATGGACTACGACCTGGCCGTGGAAGCGGTGCGGAAGACCTGTGCCTACACCAACCATACCATTATGGCCGAGGCCCTGGAGACCTGGCCCGTATCCTATCTGGAAGAGATCGTTCCCGGCCTGCTTCCCGTGATCCGGGAACTGGACCGGAGGGTCAGGATCTCCTGCTCCGATCCCCGGGTATGGATCATCGATGAAAAGGGCCTGGTCCACATGACCTACATAGCCCTTCACTACTGCTTCTCCGTCAACGGAGTTTCCTCCATTCATACTCAGATCCTGGAGGAGACGGAGATGCGCCCCTTCTATGAGCTCTATCCGGAACGCTTCAGCAACAAGACCAACGGGATCACCATCCGCAGATGGCTGATCTCCTGCAACCGGGAGCTGGGCGCCTATGTTTCCTCTCTGATCGGGGACAGCTTCCGCAGAGACGGCCGTCTTCTGGAAAAACTCATGAAATACAGGGATGACCCGGAAGTCCTCGGCGACCTGGAGGAGATCAAGCTGCATGCCAAGGAGACCTTCTGCGCCTGGGTGGAAAAGAAGGAAGGGATCCGCCTGGATCCGGAGGGCATCTTCGACGTGCTGGCCAAGGAGATCCACGGCTACAAGCGTCAGCAGCTCTTCGCCCTCTATATCATCCACCGCTATCTGGAAGTCAGGGAAGGAAAAAGGCCAGTAAGGCCCATCAATTTCATTGCCGGCGGCAAGGCGGCCCCTGCCTATACCTTTGCAAAGGATGTGCTCCACCTGCTGCTGGTCCTGCAGGATCTGATCAATCACGATCCTCTTGTCAGCCGGGACCTGCATATGGCGGTCCTGACGGACTACAACGTGACCTGCGCGGAAAAGGTCATTCCGGCCTGCGACATTTCGGAGCAGATCTCTCTGGCTTCGAGGGAAGCCTCTGGTACCGGCAGCATGAAGTTCATGCTCAACGGGGCCGTGACGCTGGGCACGGAGGACGGATCCAACGCGGAGATCCACGAGCTGGTGGGAGACGACAACATCTATATATTCGGCGCCGGCAAGGACCGGGTGATCGGACTTATGAAGGAGAAAAGCTATGACCCCGGGGCCCTCTACCGGTCGGATCCCGTGATCGCCCGGGCAGTGGACTTCATCCTTTCCCCCGATGTCTGCAGTCTGGGAAGCGGAAAGATCCTGTCAAGGCTTTCCAGGGAACTGACCTGTGCCGACAGGTTCATGTCCCTTCTGGACATGGAGGACTATATCCGGGTCAAGGACCGTATGATCGATGACTATGAGGACCGGGAAAAATGGCGCAGGATGATGCTGATCAACATCGCCAGGGCCGGCTACTTCTCCTCCGACAGAACGGTGGGAGAATATAATGAAGAGATCTGGCATCTGCACGGGGACAAAAGGCCCCTGGAGTGGATCTGATAAGGAGAAAGATGGATTTATTTGACTTTATGCGGGAACAGACCCAGGAAGACGAATCTCCCCTGGCGTCCAGGCTCCGGCCCAGGACCCTGGATGAGGTGGTGGGCCAGCAGCATATCATCGGAAAGGACAGGATGCTCTACAGGGCCATTAAGGCCGACAAGCTGGGATCCGTCATCTTCTACGGACCTCCCGGCACCGGAAAAACGACCCTGGCCAGGGTCATCGCCAATACCACCAGCGCAGAGTTCACCCAGCTCAACGCCACGGCCTCGGGCAAGAAGGACATGGAGACAGTGATCGGCCAGGCAAAGGACAGGCTTGGCATGTACGGGAAAAAGACCATCCTTTTTATTGACGAGATCCACCGCTTCAACAAATCCCAGCAGGATTACCTTCTTCCCTTCGTGGAGGACGGCACCGTGACCCTGATCGGAGCCACTACGGAAAACCCTTATTTTGAGGTCAACAGCGCTCTGATCTCCAGGTCCATTATCTTTGAACTCAGGCCCCTGTCCATGGAGGACATCCGGGTCCTGATCCGGAGGGCCGTCTACGATAAGGAAAGGGGCATGGGGGCCTACGACGCGGTCATCGACGAGGACGCCGAGATCTTTCTGGCGGACCTTTCGGGAGGAGACGCAAGGCATGCCCTCAACGCCGTCGAGCTGGGCATTCTGACCACGGACAGGTCTCCGGACGGGAAGATCCATCTTACCCTGGAGGTGGCAAAGGAATGCATCCAGAAGCGGGTGGTCCGCTATGACAGAAAGGGAGACAATCACTACGATACCATCTCGGCCTTTATCAAAAGCATGCGGGGATCCGACCCGGACGCCGCCGTCTACTATCTGGCCAGGATGCTGAGCGCGGGGGAGGAGCCGGAATTCATAGCAAGGCGCATCATGATCTGTGCCTGCGAGGACGTGGGCAACGCCGACCCCAACGCTCTGGTGGTGGCAGTCAACGCTTCCCTTGCCTGTGAGCGGATCGGCATGCCGGAATCCCAGATCATTCTTGCCATGGCCGCCGAATACGTGGCCACGGCCCCCAAGTCCAATACGGCCTGTGAGTCTGTCTACGCGGCCATGAGGGAAGTGGAAAGGAGCGGGAATCTGCCCATTCCTCCCTATCTGCAGGACGCCCACTATAAGGGATCCGCTTCCCTGGGGCGGGGCATCGGCTACCAGTACGCCCATGTCTACAAAGACCACTACGCGGGCCAGCCCAACCTTCCGGAAGAGCTGCGGGACAGGGATTTCTACCTGCCTTCCGAAAACGGCTATGAGAAGAGGATCCGGGAGAGAATGGCTTATCTGACCGGCCGCGGCAAATATACGGAGAGTGAAGAACTTCAGGAACGGGAGAAGTAAGAGAACATGACTGCAGCACCTCTGACGGTTTACAAGCTGATCGTTTTATATATGCTCAACAGGCTGAAGGAGCCCATCGCCAAGGAGAGAGTGTCGGGCTTTCTTCTGGAGAACGGCTATGTGGGTTTTGCCTCTCTGGTCCAGACCTACGCGGAATTGGAGGAGCGGGCCCTGGTGAGGACGGAGAATACAAAGGACAAGGAATTTCTGATCATCACGGAGGAGGGGAGAGAGTCTCTTTATTACTTCGGACAGGAGCTGAGCCGGGACATCAAGGATCAGATCGACCGCTTCCTTTCGGAAAAGGGCCTGGAGATGATCAACGAGCACTATCTCAAGGCGGATTATGACAGGACCCCCGACGGGGTCTACCTGGTCAGACTGGCCGTATGGGAGAAAAACCACCCCGTGGTGGACCTGACCCTGTCCGTTCCGGATCTGGAGACGGCCAGAGCCGCCTGCAGCAGCTGGAAGGAGAAAAATGAGGAGATCTATGCCCGGATCATTGAAAAACTGTTCTGATTTGGGTATAATAATGCGGAATTGGAAATTCTCATTTCTCTGATCTTGATAAAAATCCCTTTAAACCAATCCATCTGAATATGTCCTGAGATAAAAACGTGCCTTCCCGGCCTTTCCGCGGGGGCAGTCTGTTTTTATCTGTTTTCAGTATTCTGTTTTCTATTCCCGAGGTAATTTATATATGACAAAAGAGCAGTATGAAAGCCTGAAGCTCCATGATCTGCAGGAGATCGCGAAAAAAAGAGGCATGAAGGGTATCTCCACCCTCCGCAGGGCCGGTCTGATCGAGGCCCTGCTCAAACAGGACGAGCAGGACGCCCAGGAGATGGCATCCCAGAACGTTAAGGTCGCCAGGCGGGACATCAGGCCCGATACGCCCATCCTCCACAAGGATGAGTTCGTCAGCGAGCTGGACAGCGGACAGCTGGCCAACGGCATTCTGGAAGTCATGCCCGACGGATTCGGCTTCATCCGCAGCGCCAACTACCTGCCCGGAGACGCCGATATCTATGTTTCCCCCAGCCAGATCCGCCGCTTCAATATGAAGACGGGAGATATCGTATACGGCAACATCCGGATCAAGACCCAGGGCGAAAAATTCAATGCCCTGCTCTATGTGCAGTCCATCAACGGCTACCGTCCGGAGGAGGCCGCCAGAAGATTCAACTTCGAGGATATGACCCCCATCTTCCCCAATGAGCGGATCCGCCTGGAAAAGCCCGGCGCCTCCATTGCCATGCGGGTCATGGACCTGATGTGCCCTGTGGGCAAGGGCCAGAGAGGCATGATCGTCTCCCAGCCCAAGGCCGGCAAGACCACCCTTTTAAAGGAAGTGGCCAAGTCCGTCACCGCCAATAATCCCGAGATCCATCTGATCATTCTTCTGATCGATGAGCGTCCCGAAGAAGTCACGGATATCCGGGAGGCCATCGAGGGACCCAACGTGGAGGTCATCTATTCCACCTTCGACGAAAAGCCCGAGCACCACAAGCGGGTATCGGAAATGGTCATCGAAAGGGCAAGGCGCCTTGTGGAGCACAAGCAGGACGTCATGATCCTGCTGGATTCCATCACCCGGCTGACCAGAGCCTACAACCTGACAGAAGCTTCCAGCGGCCGCACCCTGTCCGGCGGTCTCGACCCGGCGGCCCTGTATATGCCCAAGCGCTTTTTCGGCGCCGCCAGGAACATGCGGGAGGGCGGAAGCCTGACCATCCTGGCCACGGCCCTGATCGATACGGGATCCAAGATGGACGACGTGGTCTATGAGGAATTCAAGGGCACCGGCAACATGGAAATGATCCTGGACAGAAAGCTGTCCGAAAGAAGGATCTTCCCGGCCATCGATATTCAGAAGTCCGGCACCAGAAGAGAAGATCTTCTCCTGACCCCCGACGAGTTCGAGGGCATCAACACCCTGCGCCGGGCCTTCAACAGCAGCAAGTCCGAGGAGTCCGTGAACCAGGTCCTGGATCTTTTTGCCAAGACCAGGAACAACGGTGAATTTATCAGCATGGTCAGAAAGACCAG
>CAMOGQ010000147.1 GCA_946614165.1 uncultured Lachnospiraceae bacterium | reverse complement strand
CATCCTCTGCACCGACAACGCAGCCATGATCGGCGCCGCGGCCTACTACGACTATGTCTCAGGCGTCCGCAGCGGCTTTGATCTCAACGCGGTCCCGGGCCTGAAGCTCGGGGAACGCTGACCGATTCGGAGAGAACAATGGAAATCAGAAATACTGCCGTTCTTCTGGCCGCCGGCCGGGGGAAGAGAATGAACATGGAGGGCTACAAGCAGTACCTGGAGATCCAGGGAGCCCCCTTATTTACCTATTCGCTGAGGACTCTGACAAAGTCTTCCGTCATCACGGACATCGTCATCACCGTAAACCAGGGGGATGAGGACCATATGTTGGATCTGGTCAGGCAATACGGCCTTTCGGAAAAGGTAAGGGCCGTGGTGCCGGGCGGCGCGGAGCGCTTTTTGTCCGTCTACGAGGGCCTGAAGGCGATCTCCTGGCCCTGCGATTTTGTCTATATCCACGATTCCGCCAGGGCCTTCCTGGACGGGGAGACCCTTCTTCGCCTGGACAGGACTGCCAGGGAGAGGGGCTCTGCCGTGGCAGGCGTTCCCTCCAAGGATACGGTCCGGATCACGGACGAAGAGGGCAGGGCCATTTCCACGCCGGCCAGGAAAAATGTCTGGATCGTCCAGACCCCCCAGGTCTTCAGGCTCGAAGACCTCCTTCCGGCCCATTCCATGGCCGTGCAGAGCCTGGAAAAGCTGGAGGCGGAAGGCATCCAGATCACCGACGACGCCATGGTGGCCGAGACCATGCTGGGCATAAAGGCGCAGATGGTCATGGCATCCTACAATAACATCAAGGTGACTACCCAGGAGGATCTGCCTCTGGCAGAGGCCATCCTGAAAGGTCAGAGCTTCCGATGAGGTGACACGGGTATGGCATTTGCGCATCTTCACGTACATACGGAGTACTCCCTTCTGGACGGGTCCAACAAGATCCGCGAATATGTGAAAAGAGTAAAGGAACTTGGCATGGACGCCGCGGCCATTACGGACCACGGCGTTATGTATGGTGTCATCGATTTCTACAAGGCCTGCCGGGAGGAGGGAATCCGTCCCATCCTGGGGTGTGAGGTCTACGTGGCTCCCGGCTCCCGTCTGGACAGGGAAAAGGGGGAAGGCGAGGACCGTTACTACCATCTGATCCTGCTGGCGGAGAACAACAAAGGCTACGCCAATCTTTCCAGGATCGTCTCCCGCTCCTTTACAGAAGGCTACTACTACAAGCCCAGGGTGGACCTGGAACTCCTTCGGGAGTTCCACGAGGGCCTGATCTGCTGCTCCGCCTGCCTGGCCGGAGAAGTGGCAAGAAATATCGTCCGGGGAGACCTGGAGGGGGCCGAAAAGGCGGCCCTGCGCTACCAGGAGATCTTCGGAAAGGGAAACTTCTTTTTAGAGCTCCAGGACCACGGATACAAGGACCAGCAGACGGTGAACACGGCCCTGCTCACCATGTCCCGGAAGCTGGACATTCCCCTCATTGCCACCAACGACTGCCACTATACCTTCGCGGAGGACGCGGAGGCCCACGATATCCTCCTGTGCCTGCAGACGGGAAAAAAGCTCTCCGACGAGAACCGCATGCGCTATCCCGGAGGCCAGTTCTATGTAAAGAGCGAGGAGGAGATGAGAAAGCTCTTCCCCTACGCCCTGGAAGCTCTGGAAAATACGGAAAAGATCGCACAGCGGTGCGATGTGACCATCGAATTCGGGGTCACAAAGCTGCCCCGCTTCGAAGTGCCGGAAGGGTACGACTCCTGGACCTATCTGAACAGGCTCTGCGACGACGGCATGAAAAAACGGTATCCGGAGGCGGGAGAGGACCTGAAGGCCCGCCTTTCCTATGAGCTTTCCACTATCCGCCAGATGGGCTACGTGGACTATTTCCTGATCGTCTGGGACTACATCAACTACGCCAGGGAGCACGGGATCATGGTGGGCCCCGGAAGAGGTTCCGCGGCGGGCTCCATTGTTTCCTACTGTCTGGGCATCACGGACCTGGACCCCATCCGCTACAGCCTTCTGTTCGAGCGCTTTCTCAATCCGGAGCGTGTCTCCATGCCCGATATAGACGTGGACTTCTGCTTCGAAAGAAGGCAGGAGGTCATCGACTACGTGACCCGCAAATACGGCAAGGACCGGGTCACCCAGATCATTACCTTCGGCACCCTGGCGGCCAGGGGCGTTATCCGGGACGTGGGAAGGGTCATGGACCTGCCCTACGGTTTCGTGGACACCATTGCCAAGATGGTGCCGGCCGAGCTGAATATGACCCTGGACAGGGCCCTGCAGCAGAACCCCGAGCTCAAGAGCTCCTACGAGAGCGACGAAAGGATCACCAGACTGATCGACATGGCAAGGCGCCTGGAGGGCCTGCCCCGCCACACCTCGGTCCACGCGGCAGGCGTGGTCATCTGCTCAGAGCCGGCGGAGGACCTGGTCCCTCTGGCCAGGGCCCAGGACGGATCCGTGACCACCCAGTTCACCATGACCACCATCGAGGAGCTGGGCCTGTTAAAGATGGACTTTCTGGGCCTTCGGACTCTGACGGTCCTGCAGAACGCCGTCCGGATGGCCAACGAATCCATCATGAAGGCAGGGGGAGCCTATCCTCCGGGAGAGCCTTCCCTGATCGGTAAAAAGATCACCGAAAACCCCCTGGGAGGGACCTTTGCCCTTTCGGATATCCCCTTCGACGATCCGGACGTCTACGCCTCCATTTCCACGGGCAGGACGGACGGCGTCTTCCAGATCGAATCCGCGGGCATGCAGTCCTTCATGAAGGAGCTGAGGCCCGAGAGCCTGGAGGATATCATCGCAGGCATCGCCCTCTACAGACCGGGCCCCATGGATTTCATTCCCAAATACATAAAGGGCAAGAACGACAGGGCGGACATCACCTATGACTGCCCCGAAATGGAGCCCATCCTGTCTCCCACCTACGGCTGCATCGTCTACCAGGAGCAGGTCATGCAGATCGTGCGGGATCTGGCGGGCTACACCCTGGGAAGGAGCGACCTGGTCCGCAGGGCCATGTCCAAGAAAAAGCAGTCCGTCATGGAAAAGGAGCGCCATAACTTTGTTTACGGAAATCCCGAAGAGGGAGTCCCCGGGTGCCTGAAGAGGGGCATTCCCGAAAAGGTGGCGGAGCACATCTACGACGAGATGATGGACTTTGCCAAGTATGCCTTCAACAAGTCCCATGCCGCCTGCTACGCGGTGGTGTGCTACCAGACGGCCTGGCTCAAGTACTACTATCCCCTGGAATTCATGGCGGCCCTCATGACCTCCGTGGTGGACTTTTCCGCCAAGGTGGCCGGCTATATCAGCACCTGCCGCAGCATGAAGATCCGCCTGCTTCCTCCGGACATCAACGAGGGAGAGGCCGGCTTCTCCGTATCGGGAGGGGCCATCCGCTATGCCCTGACGGCCATCAAGGGCCTGGGACGGCCCGTGATCGACGCCATCGTGGCGGAGCGGGAAGCGGGAGGAAAATTCAAGGACCTGCAGGATTTCCTTTCCAGGATGACGGGCAGGGACCGGGAAGCCGGAAAGCGGGTGGTGGAGTCCCTGATCAAGGCCGGGGCCCTGGACTGCCTGGGCCATACCAGGAAACAGATGATGAGCGTCTATCTGCGGATCATGGAGGACCTGCAGAGCTCCAGAAAGAATGAAATGACGGGCCAGATGACCCTCTTCGACTTTGCGGACGAGGAGGAGAAGGAAGACTTCCGGATCAGAATGCCCGACATCGGCGAATACAGCCGGGAGATGCTGCTGGCCTTCGAAAAGGAGGTCCTGGGCATCTATGTCAGCGGACACCCCATGGAGGACTACGAGGCCCTGTGGAAGAGCCGTGTGAGCGCTAGGGCTTCGGATTTCATGCTGGACGAAGAGACCGGAGAGGCTTCCCTTCCCGACGGGAAGACGGTGACCATCGGCGGCATGATCACGGAAAAGACCGTCAAGTACACAAGAAAGAACCAGGTCATGGCCTTCGTGACCCTGGAGGATCTGACCGGGGCCGTGGAGGTGGTGGTCTTCCCCAAGAGCTACGAGACCGAATCGGGAAAGATCCGGGAGGACGCCAAGGTCTTTGTCCGGGGCCGGGTCCAGCTGGACGAGGGAAAAGACGCAAAGCTGATCTGCGAGACGATCACCCCCTTTGACCAGGTGCCCAGAAAGCTCTGGTTGCGCTTCAGGGACGACGCCGGATACCTGGCCAGACAGAAGGAACTGATGCAGATCATAGAAGAAAACGGGGGCCGCGACCAGGTGATCCTCTATATTGAGGAGGGTCGGAAAAAACGGGTCCTGCCTCCGGGCCAGGGAGTCCGGGCGGATGATCAGTTACTGGCGAAACTGCACAGAATTTTCGAAAAAAAAGATGTGATTGTGCAGTAAAATTACCAGTAATCATTGAAATCTCCCACCGTTTACGGTACAATAAATCCGTAGATTATGCCGAATGAGCAGTACTTTACGGCATGGATAACTGAAAACGGTATTCCGCAGGAAGAGGTCCCGCAGCAGCTCTGACGGAACTGTCCGCGGGGATCATGGAGGCTGAAATGAGCAAAGAGATCAAAACCATCGGCGTACTGACCAGCGGCGGCGATGCGCCCGGTATGAATGCGGCCATTCGTGCGGTCGTAAGAGAAGCTCTTCATAGCAAAGTAAAGGTTATGGGCATCAAGCGCGGCTACAGAGGTCTTCTGAACGAGGAGATCTATGAGATGCGGACCAGGGACGTGGCCGGGATCATTCAGGCCGGCGGCACCATCCTGGGCACGGCCAGATGCTCGGAGTTCCGTACGGAAGAAGGGCAGGCAAAAGGCGCAGACATTTGCAGAAAGTACGGGATTGACGGTATCGTCGTCATCGGCGGCGACGGATCCTACCGCGGAGCCCAGGCCCTGGCCAGACACGGCATCAACACCATCGGCGTTCCCGGAACCATCGACCTGGACATCGCCTGCACCGATTACACCATCGGCTTCGATACGGCCGTCAACACGGCTATGGACGCCATCGACAAGGTAAAGGATACTTCCTCTTCCCATGAGAGATGCTCCATCATCGAGGTCATGGGCCGCCATGCGGGCTATATCGCCCTCTGGTGCGGTATCTCCACCGGTGCGGAGGACATCCTTCTTCCCGAGAAGTATGACTATGACGAGCAGAAGATCGTCGACCACATCATCAACAACAGAAGGATCGGCAAGTCCCATCACATGATCGTCAATGCGGAGGGCATCGGCCATTCCACATCCATGGCCAAGAGAATCGAAGCCGCCACCGGCGTTGAGACCCGCGCCACGATCCTGGGCTACATGCAGAGGGGCGGCAGCCCTACCTGCAAGGACCGCTACTATGCTTCCATCATGGGCGCCTATGCGGCGGACATCCTGGTGGCCGGCAAGAGCAACCGCGTGGTATGCTACAGGGACGGCAAGTTCACGGATCTGGATATCGAGGAAGCTCTTTCCATGAAGAAGGAGATCAGCGATTACGAGTATCAGATCGGCTGGAACATCCGCTGACCCCTGTACGAAGACATCATCACAATCAACAGACCGGGGATGCAGGCGCTCTGCCTGCATCCTTTTTTTGAAAGGCAGCATGTCCATGGAACACATTTCGTCACCGTCCAATCAGAGAATCCGCCGGGTCATGGAGCTCTCCTCGAGGGCCCGGGAGAGGCGCAGGGAAAAGGCCTTTGTCATAGAAGGCGCAAGGCTTTTTGCCGATACGCCGGAGGAGTTCCTTGCGGAGACCTTTGTTACGGAGGCCTTTTTTGAGGAGGCGGATGAAAGGATCCGGGAAAAGATCGGAAAAAGCGGCGGGGTGATGGTAACGCCGGAGCTTCTTCGGAAGATGTCGGATACCCAGACCCCCCAGGGCGTCATCGGCATCGTCAGGATGCCTGAGTGGACTCTGGAGGACCTTCTTTCCGGCAATCCTCTGATCCTGGTCCTGGAGAACATCCAGGACCCCGGAAACCTGGGCACCATGGTCAGGACCGCCGAGGCCGCCGGGGCTTCGGGGATCCTCATGTCCAGGGATACGGTGGACCTATTCAATCCCAAGACGGTCCGGTCCACCATGAGCGGCATCTTCAGAGTGCCTGCCCTTATTTCGGAGGATCTTGGCGCATCTCTGGACCATCTGAAGGAAAGAGGGGTCACTTCCTTTGCGGCCCATCTGGGAGGAGAGGCCGCCTATGACCGCCTTTCCTATACCGGCCCCAGCGCCTTCCTGATCGGCAACGAAGGCAAGGGCCTTACGGAGGAGCTCTCCCAAAAAGCGGACAGAAAGCTCCTGATCCCCATGCACGGCAGGATCGAATCCCTGAACGCGGCCATGGCCGCCGGCATCCTTCTGTATGAAGCGGACAGGCAGAGAAGAAATGCTTCATAAGAAGAAAGGCAGCGGAAGCGGACCGCTGCGGCAGGGGCTCCGGGCCCTGAGGCCGTGGGACCAAATACTTTGTCTTCTTTTTAACATAAAAGGAAGTTGCGTCTTCCCGGTCCTGGATTATAATATCCATAACAAGTCAAGAGAACTGCCAAGCAGTTAAAGGAGGTGCTTTATGACTGCAATGAGCATGCCTGTGATATGGGGCATAACGATCGCTGTACTACTTGCAGTGGAAGCGGCCACCATGGGGCTGACCACCATCTGGTTCGCCGGCGGCGCGCTGGCGGCCCTGATCCTTTCCATCCTGCACGCGCCCATATGGCTCCAGATCGGAGTCTTCGCCGCGGTTTCGATCCTTCTCCTCTTCATGACAAGGCCCCTTGCGGCGGCCTTTCTGACCAGGAACAGAACAAAGACCAATGCGGAGAGCCTGATCGGCCAGGAGGCGGTGGTCATCGAAAAGATCGACAACGTCCAGGGAACCGGACATGTCCGCGTCAGCGGCATGGAGTGGACCGCCAGGAGCGTAAGAGCCGACCAGACCATCGAAGAAGGTGAGATCGTCATGGTCCGGGCCATCGAGGGCGTAAAGCTGATCGTGGGCAAAAGGATCACAGAGCCGGACACCGTCTGAGCGTCCGGACAGAAAACTTATCAAGGCGGAAGCGGAGACAGTGCTCCGTTCGCACATATAAATTTATATTAACAATTTGGAGGTAAATTTTATGGGTCCCGTAGTAATGCTGGTTATTTTGATCTTACTCCTGGTACTGATCGCCACAAGCTGCATCAAGATCGTCCCTCAGGCGCATGCCTATGTCATCGAGAGACTGGGCGCCTACAGCGGCACCTGGAACGTAGGTCTTCATTTCAAGATCCCTTTCATTGAAAGAGTGGCCAGAAGAGTCAACCTGAAGGAGCAGGTGGTGGACTTCCCGCCCCAGCCCGTTATCACCAAGGATAACGT
>CAMOGQ010000146.1 GCA_946614165.1 uncultured Lachnospiraceae bacterium | reverse complement strand
TAAAGCCAGTAAACTTGGCAGGCTATCGCCGCAGGACGGCGATTTGGTTCAAAAAAGGAACGGAGATAAGAAAGAGATGAATCTTTATCTCACAATGTTAAAAACACTTGAAGAAGGGGACGCTCCGACTTCTTTTGCCGCCGGATTCCCGCATTTCGGGCCTGACCATCTTTACTGGCTACTTGTACTGGGAACTGCCGCCCTGCTGACAGCCTTCCTGCATGAAAAAGCATCCGAAAGGGGAAGAAAAAGGCTCAGAAAAGGTATTGTCCTGTTCTGTTTCCTGTTACACCTGCTGTCCCAGGGGACGCTGCTGGTCCGAGGCACTTACGGGATCTATGACCTGCCCTTTCATTTATGCGCTCTGACGGTCTATATCTCTTTGCTGCATGTCCTTGCAGGAGAAAAATCGAAAGTTACTTCTTTCGCCGGGGAGGTCCTGTTTTTTCCCTGTCTGCCGGGCCTTTTAAGCGCCCTGGTCTTTCCGGGCTGGAATGAGCAGCCGGCATTTTCCTTTTATTCATGCTGCAGCTTTATAAGTCACGGAGCCATGGCCCTTTTCATTGTTCTTTGTCTGAAGGACGGCATCATCCGTCCTTCGATAAAAAGGTGCTGGATCCCGGTCATCTTTCTGGCGGCATACGCAGGCCTGGTCCTGCCCTTCGATCTGGCTTTCGGCCCCAATTTCGGCTTCCTGAAAGAGCCTGTACCCGGGACGCCACTGCAGCTGATCGCAGATCTTATGGGACCCGGGACCGGCTACAGGGCCGGATTTGCCCTTCTGGTTCTTATCCTGGAATCTGTCTGTTACCTGATCTTCGGGCTCTTAAAAAAGCAGAATAAAGGGTTTTAAGACATGAAAACGGTGCCTCTGTCCTGTCAGGTCTGTATGTCAGACTGTAGACTGAAGGCGCAGTCACTTAAATATATGTGCAGTCATTTGAAGGAGGAAACAAAAATGAACAGCAGCGAAGCACTGAACAGACTCATGGAAGGCAACAGAAAGTATGCGGAATCCGGAATCCCCTGCGGGGATATTTCTCCCGAAAAGAGACTGAAGCTTGCGTCATGCGGACAGGAACCATATGCCATCATTATCAGCTGTTCCGACTCCAGGGTCATTCCGGAAGTAATATTCAATGCAGGCCTGGGAGACCTCTTCGTGATCAGGGTAGCCGGAAACGTGATCGACAGCCACCAGCTGGGCAGCATCGAATACGCGGCCGACCATCTGGGTTCCATGCTGATCGTGGTGCTGGGCCATACCCGGTGCGGAGCCGTGGATGCGGCCATCCATCATGAACCGGAAGGCTACATCAAGTTTATTACGGATGAGATCGTAAGGGCCATCGGAGATGAAAAAGATCCTTACAGGGCGGCCTGTCTGAATGTAAGGCAGAGCCTTGCCATGATCGAAAGCAGTCTTTCCATTCAGGAAGACGAGAGCCGCGGCCTTCGCGTAATGGGCGCCATATATGACCTGGAGACCGGAAAAGTGGATTTTCTGGACTGATCCGGGCAGAAAAAGACGCTCAGCTGTCATGTAAAATGCATTGACCAAAACAGTCAACAACCCGCGGAAACCTTGAATCTGCGCTGTTTTTGCTTTGCAGATATATACTCGCAATCAGGAATGACAGTGCAGAAGGCAGTACCGGTCTGTGGCTTAGCTGAATTAACCGGATATATGCAGGCGGATATAAGAAAACGAGAGGCAGGACCTCTCGTTTTCTTATAATGATTTATAAGGGATTTTTTACCAGGGGGTATCTTCATCCGCACTCTGCCAGCCCTGAGTGAGCATTTCGTAGTACTCCTGCGGAAGCTCTTCCCTGGCACCAGTGCTTTGAGAAGAGGAAGGAGCCGGACGGGACGAACCCGAAGAGGCCGGGGAAGCGGCAGACTCCTGCGGCCTTGGGCCCGAAGGAGTGCGGCTTCGTCCTGCAGGAGAAGGGCTGCTTTTCCTTTCCTGACGGTTCTTTTCACGGATGGCTTCTCCTTCCGTCAGGATCTGTCTGAAGTTCTGAAGAATGAAGCGCTGGGCGTTTTCGTTGTAAAAGACCCTGTAGTATTCGTTGGGATAAACGCCGGCTCTTTCATCATAAATGCCAAGATCCTGGCCCTTCCCTGTAGGAACAGAGTTTTCCCTTCCTGTATCGTTGACAGCTTTGATCTCCAGAAAGCCCTTCTCCCGGAGCCAGCCGGTGATCAGAGTGGCCTGGACAGGCATTTTGCTGCCCTCGGGCAGGTATTCCTCCAGCTGGCGGAGCAGGTAGGAGATCTGCTGGTCCTGACGGTACTCATACTTGTCCAGGATTTCATAAGGAAAAGTCTGGGAGACCGGGACTCTGGGCTTTCTTTCCTTCTGGGAAACGAGACCCACCGAGCCTCCGTTTTTATGGACGTCCGTCAGCACTTCGTCGATGAATTTCAGGCATCTGTGGACGTTGACGTTGGCCAGTACCTCGTTTTCCGGAACCGGCCTGTTGCTGACCGGGTTTTTTCCTTCCGACATACGTCGTATATACTGAATGGCGATTTCAAGACGTTTCAGGTCGTAAGAACTCATGGCCCTGCCCCCCTGCTTGGTATTTTATGCTATCATAGTACCATATGTGACATATTGCGGAAACGATTTTGTTTTTGGAAAAACCGTGCCGCAGGTCAGCTTTCCGCAGTACTCAAAGAGGTCAGAACATGCGTATTATCAGTCTCACAGAAAACACTGAAGGCAGCGCCGGCTGCCAGGCAGAGCACGGCCTCTGCTTCTACATTGAAACGGTCTCTCATAAAGTCCTTATGGATACGGGACAGTCGGATCTTTTTCTTCGCAATGCAAAAAAACTCGGGATCGATCTGACAGAAGTGGACACGGTCGTTCTAAGTCACGGTCATTACGATCACGGAGGCGGTCTTCTTTCATTTGCCAGAGTCAATCCGAGTGCCAGGATCTATGTTCACAGGGATGCTTTCGGAGCCTTTTATTCCCGGGGAAGCGGGGGAGAAATCCGCTATATTGGTCTGGACCCGGAAGTAAAGTCTCTTCCTTCTCTGGTGATCACGGGAGAGAAAGCGGAAGGGGCAGAAGAAGAGGGCATTTACAGGATCGACGAAGAACTGTCCATCTTTTCCGGAATCGGAAACAGACGGCCACTTCCCTCCGCCAACGACAGGATACTGGCAGAGACTGAAGAGGGCATGGTCAGAGATGATTTTTCTCATGAGCAGTGTCTTGTGGTCACGGAAGACACAAGATCTGTCCTGCTTTCGGGCTGCGCCCATCACGGCATCCTGAATGTCATGGACCGTTACAGAGAGCTTTACCATCAGGATCCGGACGCCGTCGTCAGCGGCTTCCATATGAATAAAAAGGACGGACTGTACACAGGAGACGACCTGTGCATGATCATCGAAACTGCTCTGGAACTGAAGAAGACAAAGACTTTCTTCTATACAGGCCACTGCACAGGGACAGAGCCTTTCAGGGCTATGAAGAAGATTATGGGAGATCAGCTGTCTTATGTGCACTCCGGAGATGAGATCTGCCTGGAAAGGCAAAACTGAAACAGACAGGCAGATATATCTGAAGCAGAAAATACCGGGGAGAGGCGTAAAATCTCCGGAAATGAAAAAGGGGTAAGAATGGAGTTTTTACAAAGGCTTGGAAAATCACTCATGCTGCCTGTGGCCTGCATGCCTCTGTGCGGCCTACTTATGGGCATCGGCTACCTGCTCTGCCCGGCTTCCATGCAGGGAGGTGCTGTAACAGGGACTCTTCCCGTGGCGGGCCAGTTCCTGGTCCGTGCAGGAAGCGTTGTCATAGACCAGATCCCTGTTCTTTTTGCCGTTGGAGTAGGCGTCGGTATGTGCAGGGACGGGGACGGGACAGCGGCTCTGGCCGCTCTGATCTCCTGGTTCATGATCGGCGGTCTTCTCCATCCCGATTTCGTCTCTCTTCTGATCGGAAGTCTGAAGAACCGGCCGGAGACTCTGCTGGCCTTCCAGAAGGTCTCCAATCCCTTTATCGGCATCATCGCCGGCCTGATTGCCGCCTTCTGCTATGACCGCTTCCGTAATGCCCGGATGCCCCGGTGGCTTTCCTTTTTCAGCGGCAAGCGCTGCGTGGCCATCGTTTCAGGCATGGTCTCCATTCTGGTTTCAGCCCTTCTGATCCTGGTATGGCCCTTGCTGTTCGGTCTCCTGATCCGTTTCGGAAAAACGATCGCGGGCCTGGGACCCTTCGGCGCGGCTGTATATGCCTCTGCCAACCGGCTTCTGATCCCTACTGGCCTTCATCACGCCCTCAACAATGTCTTCTGGTTCGATACCATAGGCCTGGGGGATCTTGTCAGCTTCTGGGCAGGAAAGACATCGGCGGATGTATCATGGTCACTGGGGATATACATGTCAGGCTTTTTTCCCTGTATGATGTTCGGCGTACCGGGAGCGGCTCTGGCCATCTGGCAGTGTTCCGAGGATAAAAGAAAAGGAGCCGTGGCAGGCATCATGTTTTCTTCCGCCCTGTGCGCCTTTGTCTGCGGCATCACGGAGCCCTTCGAATTTGCCTTTATGTTTACATCCCCTGTCCTTTACCTGGTCTATTCTGTTCTGTACGGTATCTTCACCTATGCTGCTGTCGTGACAGGCTTCCGGGCGGGCTTTTCCTTCTCTGCCGGAGCTGCAGACCTGTTCTTTTCCGCCTCCCTGCCGGCTGCACAGAGGACCTGGCTGATCCTGCCCCTGGGACTTTGCGCCTTTGCCGTTTTCTATCTGACCTTCCGCTTCATGATCCTGCGTTTTGATTTGAAGACCCCCGGGCGGGGAGATGCCCCTGCCGCCGGGGGCGGAAAAACAAAAAAGGAAAAAACGGGTCTGTCAGAGAGTGTTCAGATGGCGGAAGAGATTCTTATGGGCCTGGGCGGAGCGGAAAACGTGATTTCCGCTGGGCACTGCGCTACCCGCCTCAGGGTGGAAGTCCGGGACCAGTCTCTGGCAGACGATGCAAAGCTCAGGCAGGCCGGCGCTCTGGGTGTCATGCACGTGGGCAGAAACGGAGTGCAGGTGATCATAGGGACCAGGGTCCAGTTTGTCTGTGACGCCTTAAAAGATCTGCTGAAGGAAAAAGCATAGGCGGAGACTTGCCGGGAGCGGAAATTTTTAATGGCTCAGCTCCGGCCTCTGCCGGTTTTATGCCTGTGAAAGAATAACTTCCTAAGCTTTCGAAAATGATATAAGCTTAATGATGAAAGGATCAGAGAGGTGATTTTGTGATACTTACAGCCCCTTCCATGGAATATGACAGGCAGATACAGGCATTCAGGAGAGAATTTCTGGAGCAGGAAGGCTCGATGGACGGATGCGGCCCCCTGCGGCGCTTCGACCGTACGCAGGACTGGCTGGATTTTGTTGAATCCCTGAAAAGACCAGAGACGGTGCCTCCGGGCCTGGTGCCCATGACCCAGTATCTTTATGTCAGGGAATCTGACAAAAAGGTGGCAGGAGTCATTCAGATCAGGCACTCCTTCAATGATTTTTTAAAAATGTATGGCGGACACATTGGCTATTCTGTCTGTCCGAGCGAACGGAGAAAAGGACATGCATCCCGGATGCTTGGCCTGGTCCTGCCGGAGTGCAGGAGGCTGGGGATCGACCAGGTGCTGGTCTGCTGCGTAAGAGGAAATGAGGGAAGCCGGAGAACCATTCTTCATAACGGCGGTGAATATGAATCCACCGTATATTTTCCGGAGCGTGACGTATATCTGGAAAGATACTGGATCGATCTGACGGACGGGGACTGAAAGCTTTTCTTCCAGACAGGCAGTAAGCTGCCCGGCACGGATCCGGTGCATTCAGCGGTAAAAATCATTCAGCATTGATGACAGGAGGTTATATGGGATTTTTCGACCGGTTCAAAAGCAGAAAGAAAAGTGAAGAACCAGGACATGTCATTACGCCGTATCTTTATGACGACGAAGAGATCGACGTGGTGGACAGCTTTATTTCCGATATGTTTGGCAGCTACAAAAATGTATTCCATGAAATTGCATCTCCCGATATCCATCTGGACGTATGCATTGTGGAACCCACGGATGAGGAGCCTTTTTACAAGATGGTCACCATGGGCGCCGGCGCCTACAGGATGCAGGTCCCTGAAAAGTGGCAGAAATACCGGCTGGATTATGCCGAATATGTGATCTATCTGCCAAAAGACTGGAATATAGACAGCGGAGAGAATCAGGACTACTGGCCCATAAAAGCCCTGAAGGATACGGCAAGACTGCCCATCTGGTGCAATACCTGGCTGGGCTATGGGCATACGCTGCAGTCGGACGAAGAAGGCTCGCCCTATGCTGCAAATACAGGCTTCAACAGCGCCGTACTTGACTTTGCCGCAGGCAGAAAGGGAGATATCCGCCTGATCATGCCTTCCGGGAAAGTGGTCAACTTCTATGAGATCATTCCCATCTATCCCGAAGAACTAGCATTCAAAATAGAAAACGGGGCCGATGCCCTTTTCGAAAAGCTTAAAGAAAAAGAGATACAGTACAAGGTGGTGGATATCCACAGAAAAAACGCTCTCACATAATTCTGTGTAAGGGCGTATGCACAGGTACGGATTCTGATCAGAAACAGATTGAATGCATCAGGAAAACGGTAAGACAGGGGCATAAAAGAAATCTGAAGCGTTTAATAAAGGAAACCCGCAAAGCAATGTCCGGGCCTGCCCTGAGCGGACAGGAGAGTAGGAGGCCCGGCCTGAAAAAGGAGGTAAGGGTTAATGGAAAACTATCGCTTTCCTGAACTTGTGGAAAAGGAAAAAGGCTTCGAATTCTATCAGGCTTTCCGGGAGGAAGTCGACTGGATCATCGGGGGAAAAGGCGATACCTTCTGGTTTTCGGTCTTAAAGGACCAGTCTGTTAAGGAAACCTATATGGGGACCCTGAAGGAGGGCGTATGGTCCGACTGCCTGATCAAAGGTAAAGGCAAAAAGAAGACAGTAAAGGAAATGCCGGCAGGCTCTACGATCAGACGCATAGAGGAAAGAGCTTACTTTATGCAGGAGGAAGACTGGGTGAAAAACAGAAAGCCCAGGCTTGTGGAGGATGCCCATCCTCATTACCATTATGTCTACGGCTTTGGAGACAGGGCCCTGGACGTATCGGAAGCCTACGGAGTAAGCATCGGATATTCGGATCTTAAGGACCTTCCGGCGGGCTTCCATCTGCGGTACCTTTATACGGGTGAGGACGTAAAAAGCCCCAGCTGATCCGGGCTTTTTGCATATCTCCCGGCCGCCCGTCTTTTCATTGAACGGATCTGTCCTTTTTCAGACAGTAAGTAACTGATATCCATCGGCATAATTAGTGTTTGCTGAACAGTAGATACTGCTCTTAAAAAATCTCGTAAATATAAGGAA
>CAMOGQ010000145.1 GCA_946614165.1 uncultured Lachnospiraceae bacterium | reverse complement strand
GGATAAGAGCCGGCCGACTGAAAGGAGGGCCGGGCGACGCCCGGCATGAACACAAGAATGAAAGAGGTTTTAAATGGGCGGCAATTATCTTCAGATTGAAAATGTTCTGTTCACCGTCACCATGCTGCTGTATGTGGCGGCCATGGTGGTCTATTTCCTTTTTATAGCCGCCAGGCGGGAAGGCATGGCAAAGGTCGCCGTGATCCTGCAGACGGCAGGTTTTATTCTTCATACGGCGGCTCTGATCGTCCGCGGCGTGGGCGCAGGCCGGCTTCCCCTGACCAATCAGTACGAATTTGCCACCAGCTTTGCCTGGGGCCTGTGCCTGGTGAGCCTTATCTTCGTATACCGCTATAAGTTCCATGTCCTGGGCGCCTTTGCGGCCCCGGTGATTTTCCTGATCATCGGCTATGCCGCCATGCAGAGCAAGGACGTGCACGAGCTGATGCCGGCCCTTCGCAGCAACTGGCTGGGCTTTCACGTATCCTCCGCCATCATCGGCTACGGGGGCTTCGGCGTTTCCTTTGTTCTGGGCATCATCTTCCTGATGCGGGAGTATATGAAGGACCAGAGCTTTCTGGACCGCCATGTGCCTTCCAGGGAAAAGCTGGACCTGATCGCCTATCGTTCCGTTTCCCTGGGCCTTCTCTTCCTGACCTTCTGTATCCTGACCGGCGCCATCTGGGCGGAGCGTGCCTGGGGCAGCTACTGGTCCTGGGACCCCAAGGAGACCTGGTCCCTGATCACCTGGATCATTTATGCAGCCTACCTGCACCTGAGGATCAACAGGGGCTGGAAGGGAAAAGCGGCCGCAGTCTTTGCCGTCATCGGCTTTATTGCAGTCCTCTTTACCTATATCGGCGTCAATAGCTTCCTGCCCGGCATTCACAGCTACGCCTGAGAAGGAAAGAAGGAAGAATAAGGACCGCCTGAATACCGGTCATCCTGCCTGAGAGCAGCCGCCCTGCGCGGCTGCTCTTTTTTATGCCCGGAAGGGCACCCGGCCGCCGGGGCCTGGGAAATGTCTCTTATGGCATTTTGTGCCTGCAGGGAGTCCGTTTGTGCTGACCGGCGCCGGGGAGAAAAAAACATGATATGATATTTACGTCTGTAAAAAGGGAGGGCTTTGCCTTTTTACGGTTACAGCCATATGTTTTTAGGAGGTGGGTATGAAACATAAAGACATCATCGACCGGATGACGCTGGAGGAAAAGGCCGCGTTTATGGGCGGTAAAGGAGAATGGCAGACCTGGGATTTCCCCAGACTCGGTATTCCTGAAATGTATCTGTCCGATGGCCCCAGCGGCGTACGCAGACAGGCCGGGGCCGGCGATCACCTGGGACTGAATCCGTCCCTTCCCGCTACCTGCGTTCCCTCCGCTGCAACGGTCGCATCCAGCTGGGATGTGAACCTGGCAGAGGAGATCGGCAGGACCCTGGGAGAGGAGGCCATGGTAGAGGACGTTCAGGTCCTTCTGGGCCCCGGCATGAATATGAAGAGAAGTCCTCTCTGCGGCCGTAATTTTGAATATTATTCCGAGGATCCCTATCTGGCGGGCAAGATCGCCACAGGCTATATCAAAGGCGTGCAGAGCCAGGGGGTCCGGGCCTGTGCCAAGCACTTCGCGGTCAACTCCCAGGAGGAGCGCCGTATGGCGGTCAACGCTGTGGTGGATGAAAGGACTCTGCGGGAGCTCTATCTGACCCAGTTCGAGATCGCTGTCAAAGAAGGCGGCGTAAAGGCCATCATGACTTCCTACAACGAGGTCAACGGCACCTATACCAATGAGAGCAGGCACCTTCTGATCGATATCCTCAGGGGCGACTGGAAGTACGACGGCATGGTGGTCACCGACTGGGGCGGATCCAACGATCACGTGCAGGGCGTCAGAGCCGGCTCTGATCTGGAAATGCCCGCTCCGGGCCTGGACAGTGCAAGGCAGCTGATCAAGGCCATCGAGGACGGTTCCATGACCATGGAAGAGCTGGACGCGCGTGTGGACACTCTTCTGGACGCCGTGCTGGAGACCACAGAGGCCGCAAAGGGCAAAGCCTCTGATTTCGATAAGGAAGCCCACAATGCCATCGCCAGAAAGGCAGCTTCCCAGTGCGCCGTTCTTTTAAAGAACGAAGACGGACTCCTTCCTGTCCGCAAGGGGGCCAAAGTCGCTGTCATCGGCGATTTCGCCTTCGACCCCCGCTACCAGGGGGCAGGCTCCTCTCAGGTCAACAATACCTTCCTGGAGAACGTGGTGGACAGACTGGGCGACTACGCGGAGGACTTCGAGGTCGTCGGCACCTCCCGGGGCTACAACCGGGACGGCAGCGCAAACGACGAACTGGCCAGAGAAGCCGTGAACCTGGCTTCCCAGGCTGATATCGTTCTTTATTTCTTCGGTCTCAACGAAATGTCCGAGTCCGAAGGCCTGGACCGCACCCATATCTTCATTCCCCAGAACATGGTGGATCTTCTGAAGGAGATGAAGGAAGTCAACCCCAATATCGCCGGCATCCTTTCCGGCGGATCCCCCATCGACATGTCCTGGGATAAGGATCTTAAGGCAATCCTGCACGGCTATCTGACCGGCCAGGCGGGCGGCGGCGCCATTCTGGATCTTCTGACAGGAAAGGTCAATCCTTCCGGCAAGCTGGCTGAGACCTATCCCAATACGCTGGAGGATACCCCTGCCTATAATTATTATCCTGCCAGGGAGAGGAACACGGACCACCGCGAAGGCCTCTTCATGGGCTACCGCTATTACGACACGGCCGGCGTTCCGGTCAAGTATCCATTCGGCTTCGGACTGTCCTATACCAGCTTCTCCTACAGCGGTCTGTCCGTTACGGATCAGGGCGTATCCTTCACCATCACCAATACCGGTGACAGGGACGGTGCGGAAGCAGCCCAGCTCTATGTGGGACTTCCGGGTGCAAAGATCTACCGGGCGAAGAGGGAGCTCAAGGGTTTTGCCAAGGTCTTCTTAAAGGCCGGCGAAAGCCAGAAGGTGGAGATCCCCTTTGATGAATACACCTTCCGCTACTGGAACGTGAAGACAGGAAAATGGGAAGTCGAAGGCGGCACCTACAGCGTGCAGGTGGGCGCATCCATCGAGGACATCCGCCTGGAGGGCAGCCTTGCCGTAGCCGGCACCACCGACACGGCCCCTTACGACCCGGAAAAGATCCCTTCCTATTACACGGGCAATATCAAGAACGTGGGGGATTCGGAATTCGAGGAACTCCTGGGCTATCCCGTACCGGACGGCTCCTGGGGCAGCGTCCTGACAGAGAACGATGCCATCTGCCAGCTCAAGAACGCAAAGCTGGGCCTGGCCAGAGTGGTCTACAACGTTCTGGAAGGAAAGAAGAAGAAGGCGGAGGCCTCCGGCAAGCCGGACCTCAACATCCTCTTCATCTACAACATGCCCTTCCGTGCCATCGCCAAGATGACCGGCGGCGCGGTCTCCAAGGACATGGTGGACGGCATGGTGGAAGCGGTCAACGGCCACTTCTTCAAGGGCGCCGGCAAGATCATCGGCGGCTATTTCTCCAACAGCAGGGCCAACAAGAAGTTCGAGAAGAAGATCAAGGGCGAATAAGATCCGGTGAGGATTTCATTCCGGAAAGGAATCATATATGAAAGAATTTATGAATAATTTTGCCGAGAAGCATCCCAAGGCAGCGCAGTGGATCAGAGAGGGCGGCCTCTTTGTCCTCTTCAGCTATGTGGTGACCTTTATCAAGTACCTGCTCCTGACCTTCCTGCCCGGCGCATGGCGGGGCGTGGTAGGCGACGTGGAATGGACCTGGCCCGGGATCCAGACCTCTCTCATGGGCGTTCCCTTCACCCTGGCGGTGATCGGCAACTCTCTGGCAGACGGCGGCCTGGCCTTTACCCTGGCCAACTATACTTCCATCATCCTGGGCGAGTGCATCAACTTCCCTCTGCAGAGGAACGTGACCTTCCGCAGCAAGGGCCCCGTGGGCAAGCAGATCGGCATGCATGCCCTGGGCACCATCGGCGTTATGCTGATCATGAACCTCTTTACCTGCATCTGGAATCCCGTTACGGCGGCCCTGGGCGTGCCTGACGCGGTCAGGAACATCGTGACTACCATAGCCACCGGCGGCGTTGCCATGGTCATCATCTTTGCCATCGACAAGACCATCTTCGCACCTGGCTGGGGCGAGAAGAAATAAGGGGAGGCGCCTTATAAAAAAGCCTTTTCCCGGGAAGGGACCCATGGGTGGGGGCCCTTCCGGGACATGTGAATGGTTGCTGCCGGGCCCTTACCGGGTGGGAAGGCCCCGGATCGCAATAGTTACTTTTTTTATTTTTTTCTTAAAGGGAGGAAAAAGTATGATAGGAATCATCAAGAGTCTTATCGGCCCCATTGTCTATGGGATGGGCGTCAGCGAAGCCGACCTGACCAGCTATCTTACACAGCTGCAGGGCTATGTCTACGCCATTCTCATTCTGCTGGTGCTGCTGATCATCGGACTGATCACGGCATTCGGCGCAAAGAAGGGCAGACGCGCATTTATGCGCTGCCAGTCCATTGTTGCCTTCATCGCGGCCATCTGCGTCATCGTCAACATGATCTGCTGGGGTCCCATGAAGAACAACGTATCTTCTGTCCTGAACGCTTCCAAGGCTGAGCTGTCCGAAGAGACAGTCCAGGCTTCCAAGGACGTCATCCAGAAGGTGGGCGAGGAAGGCATCGTTATGTTAAAGAATGACGGTCTGCTTCCCTTGTCTGAAGACACCAAGGCACTGAACGTATTCGGATGGGCTTCCACCAATCCCATCTTCGGCGGCACAGGCTCCGGTTCCTCGGACGCATCCACCGCTGTCGGCATCCTGGGATCTCTCAAGAGCGCAGGCTATGAGACCAACCAGACCCTGACTGACATGTACACAGCCTACAGGGCGGACCGTCCCACCGTGGCCATGCAGACCCAGGACTGGACCCTGCCTGAGCCCACCGTGGAAGCCTACACCGACGAGATCATGAACGGCGCCAAGGACTTCTCCGATACGGCTGTCATCGTGATCGGCCGCTCCGGCGGTGAAGGCGCAGACCTTCCCACTGACATGTATGCCGTGATCCACGGCACCTACAACGTGGCTTCCCAGGTTTCCGTAGCCCCCGACCACATGAACTACTACAACGCAACCTATACCAACAACGGCGATTATGACGACTTCGACGAAGGCGAGCACTATCTGGAGCTCTCCCACACAGAAGAAGCCATGGTCACCAGAGTATGCGACAACTTTGAAAAGGTCATCGTCATCGTCAACGCCAACAACGCCATGGAGCTGGGCTGGGTCGATGAATATGACAGCATCAAGGCCGTCCTTCTGGCTCCCGGCGCAGGCAATACCGGCTTTACCGCCATCGGCGAGATCTTAAACGGCACGGTCAACCCTTCCGGCAGGACCGCCGATACCTTTGTCAAGGATCTGACCGATACCCCTACCTGGAACAACTTCGGCAACTTCTCCTACACCAACGTAGACGACCTCAAGCAGACCATCGCCGGCCTGGACGGCGCCTATGAAGGCAACATGGCCTTCGTAAATTATGTGGAAGGCATTTATGTAGGCTACAAGTTCTATGAGACTGCCGCGGAAGAAGGCCTGATCAACTATGAAGAAAAGGTCCAGTATCCTTTCGGCTACGGTCTTTCCTTCACCACCTTCGATGAGAAGATCGAGAACTTCGCGGACGGCGGCGACGCTGTTACCTTCGACGTCAATGTTACCAACACCGGCAGCACGGCCGGCAAGGACGTAGTAGAGATCTACTTCACTCCTCCTTATGAAAACGGCGGCATAGAGAAGGCTTCCGTCAACCTGATCGACTTTGCAAAGACCGGCATCATCGAGCCCGGTGCATCCGAGACTGTCTCCTTCACCATCAATAAGGAAGATATGGCCTCCTATGATTCCGAAGGCATCAAGGTAAATGGCGGTGGCTACATCCTGGAGGAAGGCGATTATACCATCTCTGTCAGAAAAGATTCCCACACACCTGTTGAGGGACAGGAAGTCACTTTTAATGTCGAGAGCGATGTTATAGGCCGCAGCTCCGACCTGATCCCCGCAGTCAACGTATTCGAAGACTATGCCCGCGGCGGCTTCACACAGCTTTCCAGAGCAGATGGCTTTGCAAACTATGCAGAGGCAACCGCTGCTCCCGCTGATGCCCTCTATGTCATGGATGACGAGACCAGGGCATCCGTAGAAGCCCACTCCGTAGCAGGCTATGATCCCGCCGCCCATGACAATGCTGACGATGTCATGCCCACTGTCGGCGCCGACAACGGCCTCAAGCTGGCCGACTACCGCGGCGTTGCCATCGACGATCCTTCCTGGGAGGCACTGCTGGATCAGCTCTCCTATGAGGATATGTCCCTGATGATCAACCTGGGCGGCTGGCAGACAGCGGCAGTTCCTTCCGTCGGCAAGGTCGCTACCTCCGACTGCGACGGCCCTGCAGGCCTTTCCAACTTCATCACCGGCGCCTACGGCACCGCTTATCCCGCCGAAGTCCTGATGGCCATGACCTGGAATCCCGAGCTCATCAACGAGATGGGTATCGCCATGGGTCAGGAATATGCCGAAGTCAACAACTACGGCTGGTACGGCCCCGCTATGAACACCCACAGGAACGCCTTCGCAGGCCGTAACTTCGAGTACTTCTCCGAAGACGGCGTTCTGGCCGGCAAGATGGCAGCCTATGAAGTCAACGGCGCACAGACCAAGGGCGTTTACGCCTACATCAAGCACTTTGCCACCAACGATCAGGAAGGCAACCGCTGCTCCATCCTTCTGACCTATGCTTCCGAGCAGGCCATCCGTGAGATCTATCTGAAGCCTTTCGAAATGGTCGTAAAGAATTATCAGGGCACAGGCCTGGCTGCTATGTCCGCCTTCAACTGGACAGGCTCCATCCCCGCATGCTCCAACCCCAACCTGCTTGTGACCGTTCTGCGTGACGAGTGGGGCTTCAAGGGCTTCGTAGAGACCGACTACAACGGCTCCTACGGCTATCAGATCACAGACCAGTGCATCCGCAACGGCAACGACCTGATGCTGGGCTTTGCTTCCGCAGCCACCAACGTTCTCTCCGATCAGAGCGCAACAGCCACCATCGCCATGAGAAATGCCTGCAGGAACATCATGTACACCATCGTCAACTCCGGCTACTACGCTGAAGGTTCCAGCGCCGGCGGCATGGACAACATGACCAAGACCTTCCTGGGCATCGACATTGCCGTGGCAGCGGTCGTGATCCTGGCCGAGATCCTTCTTTTCAGAAGCAGAAAGAAAAAAGCCTGATCAGGCAGGAAAAAGTTCCTGAAGTAAAAGCATAAGCAGCGATCCCAAGAGGATCCTGAAAGCGTTTTTGATCCCCCAGGCCCGTCCCGGGGGATTTTTTTCGGAAGGA
>CAMOGQ010000144.1 GCA_946614165.1 uncultured Lachnospiraceae bacterium | reverse complement strand
TGGCTGCTCTTTGCGTCTTATTTAGGTACTTTCAAAAACCGTGAATAGTAACGAAAAAGAATTTTCAGTCAGAAAGCCTGTTTCTACATATAGTGTTTTTAATATTTTTTTTAACAAAATATTGTGTCTGAAAATTTATCCACATTTCCACATTTTTTTTACCCACATTATCCACACGATGTGCATATTTTGTGGATAACTTTGAAAAACCGCCGCATACATCCCGTTTTTTCTTTTATTTACAGGGTTTTCGGCCTGTTCACACCGGATGGCTCATATGTTCTGCAGATGTTGATAAAATATTTTTTCAACATTTTTTCCACTGTCTTTTCTGATTTTTGTGGATATCCTCCAGGTTTGCACCTGCCTTTTTTTTATATTAAGATATAAAGGCGCTTCCCTGCCCATGCAGGAGAATTGCCAGACTGTGATATTTTTTAAAGGATGGAATAGATATGAATGAAGAAATCATAAGACAGAACTGGGCGGGGATCAAAGATCATATCCGCACGGAATACAAGCTGTCCAATATATCCTACAAGACCTGGATCGAAGGGCTGACCATTGCCAGGATCGAAGGAAATACCGTTACCATAGAGATTCCTTCTGAAAAGCCCTTTATGCTGACCTATATAGAGAATAACTACAAGATCCTGTTCAAGATCACCATCACCGAGATGCTCAACGAAAACTACGAGATCGAATTTGTTCTCCAGGGACAGACAGGTCCTGCTCCCGACCCAGTTCCGGAACCGGTTTCTTCCTATAATAATGTGAGGTATGAAAGCGCCGGACTCAATCCCAAGTACAGGTTCGACACCTTCGTGGTGGGCAACAACAACAAATTTGCCCAGTCTGCCTGTCTGGCCGTTGCCGAAGCGCCCGGCACCACCTACAATCCCCTTTTCCTTTACGGAGGCGCGGGACGGGGCAAGACTCACCTCATGCATTCCATCGGCCACTATATTCTGGAGAAGCAGCCCGACAAAAAGATCCTGTACGTGACCAGCGAACAGTTCACCAACGAAGTCATCGAATCCATCCGAAGCGGCAATGCCAACTCCATGGTCAAGTTCCGTGACAAGTACAGAACGGTGGACGTTCTTCTGATCGATGATATCCAGTTTATAATAGGAAAGGAATCTACCCAGGAGGAATTCTTCCACACCTTCAACCAGCTCCACGCGGCAGGAAAACAGATCGTTCTTTCCTCAGACCGGCCTCCCCGGGAAATGGAGACCCTGGACGAGAGATTCCGTTCCAGGTTCGAGTGGGGACTGATTGCGGATATCCAGGCCCCGGACTATGAGACCAGGATGGCCATCCTGAGAAAGAACGCGGATCTGACAGGAAGAAGACTGGACGACGCGGTACTGGAATACATTGCCACCAACATTAAATCCAACATCCGTGAGCTGGAGGGCGCCTTCAACAAGATCATCGCCTATTCCAGGCTCAACAGCGTGGACGCCAACCTTGAAAATGCCAAGGAAGCCCTCCGGGATATCATCTATCCCGACAAGTCAGGCATTCTTACGCCCGAAATGATCGCCAACACGGTCTGTGAGCACTACGGCGTCCGTCTGTCCAGCATTGCCTCCCGGAAAAAGAACGCGGAGAATGTCGTTCCCAGGCAGGTCATCATGTATCTGTGCCGGGAACATACCGATGCCACACTGGACAGCGTCGCAAAGCTTCTTAATAAAAAGGATCATTCCACCGTCATGCACGGCGTCGATAAGATCCGGGAGGAGCTGAAGGTCAATCCGGAGCTCAGGGCAAATGTGGAAATCATCCAGAAGAAGCTCAATATTCCTGTGTAAATGTGAAAAAGGATAAAAAATTGAATGCCTCCCGGGATGCGCTCCTTCCCGGAGCGGGACTGAAAAAGGGGGAAATCAGCCATGTTTTCCCTTCAGTATCCGATTTCAATCCTCATATCCTTTAAAAGGCTCTGAAGGCCCTTTTTCGTTGTCTTTTCAAGGAATCTGACATATAATGAAAAGAGGCTTTCCACTTTTCGACAGCCTCTAAGAATAAAGATTACGATATTTACTTTTCATCTGGCGCCCGGGCGCCCGCAGAAAGGATTTTGTTCATGAAATTAGTAATCCCCAAAAATTATCTTACGGAAGGTATTTCCATTGTATCGAGAGCCGTTCCTTCCAAGACCACAATGACGATCCTGGAATGCATTCTGATCGACGCTTCCGGAGCAGATATCAGACTGATCGCCAATGACATGGAACTGGGCATTCAGACCACGGTTCCTGGCATCATCGAGGAAAGAGGCATCATAGCGGTCAATGCCCAGATCTTTTCCAACATCGTCAGAAAGCTTCCCGATGCGGATGTGGTCATCACCACCCAGGGAGAAAAGGTCAGCATCGTATGCGACAAGGCTAAATTCGCCATTATGGGAAAGAGCGGAGAGGATTTCGTATATCTTCCCGCGGTGGAAAAGAACGAGGAGATCCGTATCTCCCAGTTCTCCCTCAGGGATATGATCGGCAAGACCATCTTCTCCATCTCCGGCAACGAGAGCAACGGCATGATGACCGGCGAGCTTATGGAAATCCGGAGGAATTTCCTTAGAATGGTGGCCCTGGACGGACACAGGATCGCCATCCGCAGCATGGAGCTGGCAGACAGCTACCAGGACCACAAGGTCATCATTCCCGGCAAGACCTTAAGCGAGATCAGCAAGATCCTTTCCGGCGATACGGAAAGAATGGTCAGCATCTACTTTACCGACAGACATGTCCTTTTTGAATTCGACGGCACCATCGTGGTATCCCGTCTGATCGAAGGCGAGTACTACAGGATCGACAAGATGCTTTCCACCAGCTATACCACAAAGGTCACCGTCAACAGAAAGGATTTCTTCGGCTGCATAGACCGTGCCATGCTCCTGGTCAAGGAAGAGGACAAGAAGCCCGTTATTATCATGATCCGTGACGACAGCATGGAAATGAGGATCAATACGGTGATCGGTTCCATGGACGAGGTCCTGAATATCACCTGCGAAGGCAGCAACATGAACATAGGATTCAATCCCAAGTTCCTGATCGATGCCCTCCGCGTGATCGATGATGAAGAGATCAATCTGTACATGGTCAATCCCAAGTCTCCCTGCTTTATCAGGGACGAAGAGGGCAGATACTGCTATCTGATCCTTCCCGTCAATTTCATCAACGTTGACTGATCATAAGGATCAAAGGAGAGATATGGATATAACGATCAGGGATGAATTCATAAGACTGGGGCAGGCCCTGAAGCTGGCCGGTCTTGTGGGTTCCGGCGTGGAAGCCAAGATCGTCATTGCGGACGGACTTGTAAGCGTCAACGGCGAGGCGGACACAAGAAGAGGAAGAAAACTGCGAGAGGGAGATGTGGTCTCCTATAACGGAGAAAGCTTTACGGTACATTCCTCACAGAATTAAACAAAGAGTTTTTACATGGTAATTCAATCATTAGAGCTGGCTGATTTCAGAAATTATGAGACCCTGGGCATGGAGTTCTCCGAAGGAACCAACATTCTTTACGGAGACAATGCGCAGGGTAAAACCAATATTCTGGAATCCTTATATATGATTTCCACCACCAGGTCCCACAGAGGCGTCAGGGACCGGGACCTGATCCGTTTCGGACAGGAAGAGGGCCACATCCGGGTGGTCCTGATCAAGAAGGGAATCGATTATCAGATCGACATGCACCTGAGGAAGAACAGATCCAAGGGCATCGCCATCAACGGGCAGAGGATCAGAAAGGCGTCCGAGCTGATCGGTCTTTTGCACATCGTTTTCTTTTCTCCCGAGGATCTGAGCATCGTCAAGGAGGGTCCCGGAGAAAGAAGACATTTCATGGACGTGGAGCTGTGCCAGCTGGACGCCACCTACCTGTATAATCTCAACAATTACAACAAGATCGTGGACCAGCGGAACAAGCTTCTGAAGGATATCCTTCAGTATCCCGAGATGAAGGATACGCTGGAAGTCTGGGACGCCCAGCTGGTCAGCTACGGCACAAAGATCATCCGCAGGAGGTCTGAATTTATCAGTTCCCTCAATGAGATCGTGGGAGACATACATGAAAAACTCTCCGGCGGCAGGGAACGTCTGGTGATCTCCTACGAGCCCAATGTTTCGGAAGAAGAGTTTGCGGACAAACTGAAAAGATCCAGAGACAGGGACTGCTATCTTAAATCCACGGGAACGGGTCCCCACAGAGACGATTTTTCCTTTATCAGCCATGATATAGATCTGCGAAGATTCGGGTCCCAGGGACAGCAGCGTACCTGCGCATTGTCTTTGAAGCTGGCGGAAATCGAACTGGTCACCAGACTGATCGGTGAAAAGCCGGTCCTGATGCTGGATGACGTACTTTCGGAACTGGATACCAGCAGACAGAATTATCTTCTGGATACCATAGGCGGTATTCAGACATTCATTACCTGTACCGGACTGGATGAATTTGTAAATCACAGGTTTACCATAGACAGCCTTTACAGGGTCGAAGCAGGCAGGGTCTTACAGACCAACAGCGATACGCCAAATAGCTAAAGGAGTAGGGAATGGCAGAAATCAACAACAGAAATATCAAAGACATGGATGCCGTCTTTGATCACGATGCTCCGGAGCAGGAAAAAGTCGTGGAAGAATTCTCGGAAAACAACGCGGAGTATGCGGATGACAATGTCAGGGATACGACCGAGGTAGGAGACTATACGGCAGACAACATCCAGGTCCTGGAAGGACTGGAGGCTGTCAGAAAACGTCCCGGCATGTATATAGGCACCACATCCTCCAGAGGTCTCCACCACCTGGTCTACGAGATCGTGGATAATTCGGTGGACGAGGCCCTGGCCGGTTTCTGTACCCATATCGAAGTATCCATCAATCCCGACAATTCCGTTACGGTCCAGGACAACGGCCGCGGCATTCCCGTAGGCATCAACCAGAAAACGGGAAAGAACGCGGTGGAAGTGGTCTTTACCATTCTGCATGCGGGCGGAAAATTCGGCGGAGGAGGATACAAGGTATCCGGCGGTCTGCACGGCGTGGGCGCTTCCGTAGTCAATGCCCTTTCTCTCTGGCTGGAGGTCAGGGTCAGACAGGGCGGCCATATCTACAGACAGAAATATGAAAGAGGCATCAGCAGGACTCCTCTGGAGATCATAGGAGACTGCGGGGAAGAGGATACCGGGACCACTGTCACCTTCCTGCCGGATCCCGAGATTTTCCGGGAGACCAGGGTCTTCGACTATGATATTTTAAAGCAGCGTCTCCGCGAGATGGCATTTCTGACCAAGGGACTGCGCATCACCCTTTACGATTACAGAAGGGAAGAGGGACAGGAGGGAGATCCTTCCGAACCCGCAAGAAAGCATACCTTCTGCTATGAAGGCGGCATCAAGGAATTCGTCGCCTACCTGAACAGGTCCAAGACGGCCCTCTATGAAGACATCATGTATTTCGAGGGGACCAAGAACAACGTATATGTGGAAGTAGCCATCCAGCATAACGACGGCTATACCAACAGCGAATACTGCTTCGTCAACAACATCAATACCCCCGAGGGCGGCATGCATCTGGTGGGCTTCAGGAATGCCCTGACCAAGACCTTCAACGAGTACGCAAGGAAGAACAAGATCTTAAAGGACAGCGACGTAAATCTGACCGGCGAGGATATCCGTGAAGGAATTACCGCCATCATCAGCGTCAAGATCGAGGATCCCCAGTTCGAGGGACAGACCAAGCAGAAGCTGGGCAATATCGAAGCCAGAGGCGCTACGGATTCCGTAGTTTCCGAGCAGCTCCGCTATTTCCTGGAGCAGAATCCTTCCGTGGCCAAGACGGTCTGCGAAAAATCCCTGCTGGCCCAGAGGGCCAGAGAGGCTGCCCGCAAGGCCAGGGATATGGCCAGAAGAAAGACCGCTCTGGAGACCATGTCTCTGCCCGGCAAGCTGGCAGACTGCTCCGAAAAGGATCCTTCCAAGTGCGAGATCTTCCTGGTAGAGGGGGACTCCGCAGGCGGAAGCGCCAAATCCGCCAGAAGCCGGGCCACCCAGGCCATTCTGCCCCTGCGCGGCAAGATCCTGAACGTGGAAAAGGCCAGGGAAGACCGGATCTACGCCAACGAAGAGATCAAGGCCATGATCACGGCCTTCGGTACCGGCATCCATAATGATTTCGATATCACAAGGCTCCGCTATGACAAGATCATCATCATGACCGATGCCGATGTGGACGGCGCCCACATCGATACCCTGATGCTGACCTTCCTTTACCGCTTCATGCCTGAGCTGATCAAGCAGGGCCACGTATATCTGGCCATGCCTCCTCTCTACAAGCTGGAGAAGAACAGAAAGGTCTGGTACGCCTACAGCGACGAGGAACTCAATAAGATCCTGAACGACGTGGGACGCGACCAGAATAACCGCATTCAGAGATACAAGGGACTGGGCGAAATGGATCCCGACCAGCTCTGGGAGACTACCATGAATCCCGAGACCCGTATCCTCAAGAGGGTCCAGCTGAATCCGGAAACGGAATCGGAGGTGGATCTGACCTTTACCACACTGATGGGGGACAAGGTGGAACCCAGACGTGAATTCATTGAAGAGAACGCCAGATTCGTCAGGAACCTGGATATCTGATCAAGACCCGTATTTCTGACAGATGAAAAAGCCTCTCCTTCCAAGGGGACAGGGCTTGCATACATGAAGGACTTAAGAAAATATGGATGAAACTATTTTTGACCGCATACAGGATGTAGACCTCCAGAAGACAATGGAGACTTCCTATATCGACTATGCCATGAGCGTAATCGCTTCCAGGGCCCTGCCCGATGTCAGGGACGGCCTGAAGCCGGTGCAGAGAAGAATCCTCTACGCCATGAGCGAACTGAACAACGGTCCGGACAAGCCTCACAGAAAGTGCGCCCGTATCGTCGGCGATACCATGGGTAAATATCATCCCCACGGTGACAGTTCCATTTACGGATCCCTGGTCAACATGGCCCAGCCCTGGTCCATGCGCAATACCCTGGTGGACGGACACGGCAACTTCGGTTCCGTGGACGGCGACGGCGCCGCGGCCATGCGTTATACAGAGGCCAGGCTGACAAAGATCTCCATGGAGATGCTGGCGGATATAGGCAAGGATACGGTGGATTTTGTGCCCAACTTCGATGAAACGGAGAAGGAACCCTCTGTCCTGCCCGCAAGATTTCCCAACCTTCTGGTCAACGGCACCACCGGCATAGCGGTCGGTATGGCTACCAACATTCCTCCCCATAACCTGCGGGAGATCGTGGAAGCCGTTACAAAGATCATCAACAACCGGATCGACGAGGACAGGGATACGGACATAGAAGAGATCCTGCCCATCGTTAAGGCGCCCGATTTCCCTACCGGCGGCATCATTATGGGCACGGCGGGGGCATCCCAGGCCTACAGGACGGGCCGCGGCAAGATCATTACCAGGGCCGTGACGGATATCGAGGCCATGGGAAACGGCAAGAGCCGGATCGTAGTCACAGAGCTCCCCTATCTGGTCAACAAGGCCAACCTGATCCAGAAGATCGCGGAGCTGGTCAAGA
>CAMOGQ010000143.1 GCA_946614165.1 uncultured Lachnospiraceae bacterium | reverse complement strand
TCGATGCAGGCCATGGTCTTGTAGCCGCCGCCGCTGCCGCCGAAGACGATGCCGATGGGCCGCTCGTCGGTCTCATAGATCTCCATGGCCATTTTCCGGCTGTATTCGGCTACGGCCGCGCTGGATTTCCAGCGGACGGTGTTGTCTCCGCCGCCTCCGAACATGGCGGAGGAGCCCATGTTGCTTTCCACAAAATAGGCACCGTTTAAAAGAGAAAAACCGATCATGTCGTCTCCGCCTTTCTTTCCCAGGCTGGCCATTTCTTCATCCGGGCCCGGGAAGGGAGAAAGGTACTGGAAGAAACGTCCCTTATAAGCATCCCTGCGGGGAAAACAGAATACGAATTTTACTTTTTTGGAAGTAAAGCCCCCGTGTACATAGCGGTAGGCCAGCTCGGTGCCGTCTTCAAGTGTGCGGGAGCGGATCTCGTCCGCGTCCACGTAAACGTCCTGATATTCCGGATCGGAGAGTGCATGATAGATTTCCTTTGCCATTTTTGAACCTCCCTGCAAAGCTGGATGAAAGTTTTTTGTTAATGACAGAGTAGCAGGCGTCCGGAAAGCCATATATGTAATCTCTCGTCATTTTTATTCAATTTTTGTCTGAATGGGCCTTTGACCGGGAATCCCCCGCCTGGGCTGGGACAGCATGACGAATTAAGAGAAAAAAAGACAGCTTATGGAATAGAGAGGGCTTCTGCCGGAAACCATAATAGAGAAAACGAAAACATTCATTTACAGGCAGTTATCAGGACACCTAATAATGCAGCGTTTGAAATGGAGAATCAGGATGAACGCAAAAGAAATACTTAAGGAAATGACACTGGAAGAAAAGGCTGCCTTCTGTTCCGGCCGGGATTTCTGGCATACAAAGAAGCTGGACCGCCTGGGGGTCCCCTCCGTCATGATGTGCGACGGACCTCACGGACTCAGAAAGCAGGAGGGAGAAGGAGATCACCTGGGCATCAATAAGAGCATAGAGACGGTATGCTACCCTACGGCAGCGGCTCTGGCGTCTTCCTTTGACAGGGATGTCATGACCAGACTGGGAAAGGCCCTGGGGCAGGAGTGCCAGGCAGAGAACGTGGCCATGCTGCTGGGCCCCGGCCTCAATATCAAGCGCAGCCCTCTCTGCGGAAGGAACTTCGAGTATTTCTCCGAGGATCCTTACCTGGCGGGTGAAATGGGGGCTTCTTATGTAAAGGCCCTGCAGGGAGAAGGCGTAGCGGCCTGCGCCAAGCACTTTGCCTGCAACGACCAGGAGACCCGCCGCATGTCCGGCTCCTCAGAGCTGGATGAAAGGACCCTGCATGAGATCTATCTGCCGGCCTTCGAAGCGGTGGTAAAAAAAGGAAAGACCAGAAGCCTGATGTGCGCCTACAATGCCATCAACGGCTCCTACTGCGCAGAGAACAGATACCTGCTGACCGATATTTTAAGGGACAGATGGGGATTTGACGGCTTTGTGGTGACCGACTGGGGCGCTGTCAAGGGAAGAGCCAGAGGCGTACAGGCCGGTCTGGATCTGGAAATGCCCGGAGGACCCGGCGCCACAGGAGAAGAGATCCTGGAAGCCGTAAAGGAAGGGAGCCTTAAGGAAGAAGACCTGGACAGGGCCGTTCTGAACCTGCTTTCCTTTGTGGAAAGAAGCCTTGCGGAGAAAAAAGAGGGCGCCGGCATCGACAGGAAGGCCTGCAGCGCCCTGGCCAGGGATCTGGCGGGCGAGTGCGCCGTCCTTTTAAAGAACGAAGGGATCCTGCCCCTGAAAGAAGGCCAGAAGATCGTATTTATCGGCGAGTTTGCGGAAAGGCCCCGCTATCAGGGAGCCGGCTCCAGCCATATCAACGTGCCCCATCCCGTCAGCGCCCTGGAAGAAGCAGGGAGCCTTGTCTCCTATGCCAGAGGATATGACGTGCACAGTGAAAAGACCGAAGAAGCTCTCCTTCAGGAGGCTCTGGAAGCAGCGGCCGCAGCGGATGCCTGCGTGGTCTTTGCGGGTCTTCCCGATGTATTTGAATCGGAGGGGGCTGACAGGGAGCATATGCATCTGCCCGCCAACCAGAACGAGCTGATCGAAAAGGTGGCGGCGGTCAATCCCAGGACCACAGTTGTCTATCACGGCGGATCTCCTGCGGAGCTTCCCTGGCTGGACAGGGTGCCCGCCATGCTCTGCATGTATCTGGGGGGCGAACAGAGCGGTGCTGCGGCAGTGGACCTTCTTTTCGGCAGGGTCAATCCCTCCGGCCGTCTGGCAGAGACCTGGCCGATCCGCCTGCAGGACAACCCCTCCTACCTGAACTTCCCCGGTGAAGACGGAGTCGTCACCTATGCGGAAGGCATCTTTGTGGGCTACCGCTACTACGATAAAAAGGAGATGGCCGTGAACTTCCCCTTCGGCCATGGCCTGAGCTATACAGACTTTGCCTTTTCGAACCTTAAGACGGATAAAGAGAGGATGACGGATCAGGAGGCCCTTACCGTCACGGTGGATGTGACCAATACGGGAGATATGGCCGGAAAGGCCGTGGTCCAGCTTTATGTCGGAGATACGGAGAGCACGGTCCGCCGCCCCGTCCGGGAGCTCAGGGACTTTGCCAAGGTCCTTCTGATGCCCGGCGAAACGAAGACCCTGTCCTTTACCCTGGACAAGAGGGCCTTTGCCTACTATGAGCCTAAAGTCCACGACTTCTTTGTGGAGAGCGGGGATTTTGTCATCGGGATCGGTGAAAGCAGCCGGAAGATCTGTCTGGAAAAGAAGGTCTTTGTAGAGGGAACCACCACGATCTCCTTTACCATTACCGAAACTTCCACCATCGGCCAGCTGATGAAGCATCCAAAGGGAGCGGCTTTCGTGCGTCAGATGATCGGAAAAAAGAGCGGCCCCACCGATGCCCAGCAGGCAGAGGCCATGGGAGAAGGCAGTGAAAAAATGATGCAGAAGATGATGTTCGAAATGCCTCTGGGTTCCCTTGTCAGCTACGGCAGAATGTCGGCGGCCCAGTTAAAGAGCCTTATCGCATCCCTGAATGAGTAACAGATAAGGGCCCGCAAAAGACCCTGTAATGAAAGAGAGCGGCAGAAAGACCGGATATGGTCTTTCTGCCGCTTTTTCTGCAGCCGGTACAGCGGGAGGACTGAAAGGAAGACGGACAAAAAACGCCGTCCGGGAAAGAGCGGATGTCCTTTACAGACGGGCCAGTTCCTTTGTCACTTTCAGGAAGGCGCGGATGTCCTCCGGTGTATTGACATGGAGGGGAGAGAGGCGGACCATGCCTCTGGAGTCAAAGGCTTCCACCATCCGCTTCGAATAGATGCTGGACAGGGCTCTTTCAAAAGCGATCACGCCCCGCTTTTCATACTCCGCGACAGCGTCCCTGCAGTCCAGGCGGTCAAATTCTATGCCCAGGATCAGATCCCGCCCGGTCAGATCCTTTCCGTCCATTCTTACGGTGAGCCCTGGGATACGGCGAAGGCCGGGCAGATCAGGGAAGCCTTCCAGCATCATGTCGAGAAGGCCTCTTTCATGGTCCGCGATCCTCTTCATGCCTGCTTCAAAGAGCTTTCTGCGGGATTCCTCCAGGGGGAGAGCCTTTCTGCCAAGATCCGCGACGTAGTTTACGATCTGTGTGATCACGGCGAAATGGGCCGTGGCGGGGGAGCCGATCTCCCAGTCGTCCTCTGCCTTTCCCAGAAGGCGGTGGTGGGGCAGGCGGGAGACCCTCTCCGAGAGATACGCTATGCCGAATCCCCTGGCCCCGAAGAACTTGTAGGGGGCAAAGCTGACTACATCCGCGCCCCACTTTTCCGGATCCAGGAGCCCGTGGGGAGCATGCTGGACAGCGTCCACGTAAATAACGATATCAGGATTGATCTTTCTGGCCTCCCGGCAGATCTTTTCCGTTTCGTAAATGCTGCCGGAAATGTTGGAGGCCGCCATGCAGGCAAGAAGAGATGTGTCTTTGTCCACCAGGTCCAGGATGGCATCAGCGTCCACGCCTCCGGTCTCCTTATTGACTCCTGCGACCCGAAGCTCCATCCCGTGCTTTCTGCTGTTGTATGCGGCGGCGTCATAGACGGAAGGATGCTCCAGCAGGGTGGTCACCACATTTGTTCCGGAAGCGTTCTCCGTGATCAGGCGGATCATTTCCATGGCGATCAGGGAGGCGGTATAGGTGGGATAGATAGTCCCGCCCTCCGCGCCGAAGATGACTTTTTTAATGTCCTCCCGGCCTCTTTCTTCGATTTCCGAAAGTTCCAGGGCCAGGGAGTTGGAATGCTCGGAGGCGTCCGGCATGGAATCGATCCGGTGGAAGACCTCCTCCGCCTTTTTCAGGCGCAGGGACCCGCCGGCGTTGTCAAAGAAAAGGCGCTCTCTTCCATAGGCGTCCCTGTCTGCGTAGTAAAATTTCGAACGGATCTCTTCCAGCTCTTTTCCTGTAAACATCCTGTCTCTGTAAGTATTCACTGTCATTTCCTCCGATGTGATATTTCACTGCACTTAGGGGCGCTTACGGCTCCTGCCCTTCTTCCAGCATCCAGGGCTCAAAGGAGCAGATGGCCTCGTCTCCCCTGATAAAAGTGTCCAGCTCCCTGCGGAAGAGATCGATGGCCTCCCGGTGGTAGGCGTTCTGGTAGCGGCTGGTGAGCTCGTAGCAGATCCTGGGAGACGGCGGATCCGCCAGCTTATAGTAAACGATGGAAGGGTCGTGGCGCATTTCCTGGATGACGGACATGGGAGCCACGGCCCAGCGGCCCGGCTCGTCCAGATAGCGCTGGAGGGTGGAGCCGGTGTTGACGGTGACGGCCGGGAAGTGCTCCGGGCTCCAGCGGCGGTCGTGCCAGGTCTGGTAGTCCTGTCCCCAGCGGAGAAAGACCTCCCTGGAAGGGTCCAGTTCCTGACAGCGGATCCCGTCCCCGTAGGGGCTGTCTTTGTGGCAGACCAGATACATGAGCTCCCTGTAAACAGGGCGGGACAGGATATCCGGATAGTTGATCTGGCTGAAGACAAAGCCGATGTCCGCAGCCCGGCTCTCCACCAGAGAGTGGATCTCGCCGGAGTGGAAGGTATGGATGGTCAGCTTCAGATTGGGATGGGAATGGATCAGCTTCCGGAAGAGGGGGACAAAGGTGTAGTTGTTGACGGAATCGATCCCTGCTATGGTCAGGGTCCGGATATCCGATGCGGCCTTCAGATTCTGGGCGTCCTTCCACAGGGAGGCCCACTGGCCCGCCAGGGGAATAAAGGCGTTTCCGAAGGAGGTCAGCTCCACGCTCCGGTGCCCTTTCTGCCGGATCAGCAGGGGAGAGCCCAGTTCCTCCTCCAGCTGCTGGATGCGGGAGCTGACGGTGGACTGGGAGAGAAAAAGCCTCTGGGCCGCGGCGGATATGGAGCCGTAGGTAACGACGGCAAGGAAGGTCTCTACATGTTCGTGGGTCATAAAAAACCTCCGGCGGGAGCGGTTCCGCGATTTATGGAGGGCAGGGCCCACCAGGTCTTTAAATATCGGATATAGAGATATTATATACAAAATATATCTGTTTTACAACTATTATGGGGAGTGTTACCATAAATACAGATCAGAAAGCGGCCGGCAGAAAAGACAGCCTGGCACTGACATCCGGCCGCCTTCTGAGAGCCCCGACCGCGGAGGGGCAGCGGCAGAAAAGAAAATACACATTTGATTTGTACATAATAACGGGGGCAAAACATGACGATCACACTGGATATCATTCAGACACTGGGACTTGCGGTCTGCGTATACATGCTGGGAAGGTACATCAAAGGCAAAGTGACCCTTTTCCAGAAATACTTTATTCCCGCGCCGGTCATCGGCGGACTCATCTGCAGCATTCTCATCTTCATGGGCAAATTAACGGGTCTTTTCACAGTGGAAATGACAGGGACCCTGCAGGACTTTTTCATGAACATCTTCTTTACCGGCACCGGCTTTACCTGCAGCCTGGCCGTGCTGAAAAAAAGCGGCAGGCTTGGCGCCAGGCTGGCTGTGGGCGCCGTCCTCTTCCTGGTGGTCCAGAATCTGGTGGGCGTCTCTCTGGCAGGTGTCTTCGGCATCAATAAGCTGCTGGGCGTTGCCATGGGCTCCATCTCCATGTCCGGCGGCGTAGGATCGGGAGCATCCTTCGGTCCCACTCTGGAAGCTCTGGGCGCCGAGGGCGGCACCACCATAGGTGTTGCGGCAGCCACCTACGGCCTGCTTCTGGGAAGCCTGACCGGCGGCCCCGTGGCAGAAAGACTGATCCAGAAATATGATCTGAAGGGCACGGGAAAAGCGGCGGCCGGAGAAAAGGCCGCAGCCCACGCCCTGAACGAAAAGACCTTCTTCGACAGCGTTCTTCTGATGCTGCTGGCAGCCTTCATCGGCTCCTATATCTCAAAGCTCCTGTCTATGACAGGCCTCAACTTCCCCTACTACGTGGGACTGCTTTTCGGCGGGGCCCTGGTCCGCAATATCGCAGATCATACAGGCAGAGAGCTGCGCATGTATGAGATCGACGTGATCAGCAATACATCCCTCAACCTCTTCCTCTCCATGGCCCTGATGTCCCTGGATATCAACAGACTGATCGGCCTGGCCCTGCCCATGATCGTGATCCTGGTCGCACAGGCGGTTGTCATGATGCTCTGGGCCTACTTCATTACTTTCAATACCACAGGAAAGGACTACGACGCGGCCGTCATGGCAGCGGGACACTGCGGCGTGGGCCTGGGACAGACCCCCAACGCGGTAGCCAACATGTCCGCCGTCATCGAGAAGAACGGCCCCGCGCCTACAGCCTGGTTCGTACTTCCGGTGGTCACGGTCATCTTCATCAACATCATGAATCCTATCATCATTACCGCCTTCATCAACTGGCTGAGCTGAAACTGAAAAATTAAAAGGAGAATGACATGGAACTGACAAAAGAAACAATGGAGATCCTGGAAAAGCTTCCCACAGGCAATGTGGCCGATAATAATAACACCGTCCCCGGACAGGGGGTCATGGATTCCGGCATCAAGCCTCTGGATCCTTCCTGCCACATGGTGGGGAGAGCGGTGACCGTCCGCTGCTTCCCCGGCGACAACCTGGCCCTCCACCAGGGCATCTATGCCGCAAAGCCCGGCGACGTCCTGATCCTGGACTGCCACGGCTATACCGAAGCCGGCCATTTCGGAGACATCATGGCCCTGGCCTGTCAGATGCGGGGGATCGCGGGAGTGGTCATCGACGGCAGCTGCCGGGACGCCCAGGATATCATTAAGCTGGGCCTGCCGGTCTTCGTAAGGGGACAGAACCCTTCCGGAACAGTCAAGAAGAGCCTGGGAGAAGTGAACGTACCGGTGACCTGCGGAGGCGTAAGAGTCAATCCCGGAGACATGATCCTTGGCGACTGCGACGGCGTGGTGGTAGTGCCCAGAGAAGTCGAAGATCAGGTCTTTGCTGCAGCGCAGGCCAAGTTCGAAAAGGAAGAGCACATCGTAGAGCTGCTGAAAGCGGGAAAGACCACCCTGGAGATCTACGGGTTCGATACCCTGATCGAAAAGCTGAAAGCCATCTGAAAATAAGCATCTTCTGCCGGCAGGCTCCGAAGGTTGGAGCCTGCCGGCATTTTTTCTGTGTTTTATCG
>CAMOGQ010000142.1 GCA_946614165.1 uncultured Lachnospiraceae bacterium | reverse complement strand
CGTAGCTGATGTCGGCGTCCGCCCGGTCATAGCCCATGACGGACTTGATGAAGGTGGATTTGCCCGCACCGGAGCCGCCCAGGATGAGGACAAAATCTCCGGGGACCACCTGCAGGCGGATATCCCTGAGCAGGGTCCTTTTCCGAAGACCCTTTCTGACATTCCGCTCCCGGATCTTGATGTCCAGTCCGGCTCCCATGAAAGCCGCGTCATGGCGGATGGCGGAGACGGGATGGTCCTCCGAGGCGTGATCAGAGCGGCCGTTTACGGGTATTTCCGCAGGTGTCTCTGCCGGCGCCTGCTCCGAAGCTTTTTCAGCAAGGAGGACATCCTCCCGGGTCATGGGTTCCTCCGAGGCTGCGGGAGCCGGTTCCTTTACGGTTTTTTCCAAAGACTCTTTTGCAGGGAGGGCTGTCTCCTTTATCTGCGTCTCCTGAATCTGCACCTGCGTCTCCCGGATCTGCACCTGCGTCTCCGGTGCCTTCTGCTCCGCGGCCTGCAGAGGAGACTCTGCGGGGAGAGGAGGAGCCTGTCTTTCGGCAGTCTCTTTCGGGGAGGTCTTTTCATGGGGCGCGGACCCTGCGGAAGAATCTCCGGTCTCCGCATCCGGAGGAGGAAGCGTCCTTTTCTGAGGCACCGGGTCTGAAGGGGCTGCCCTTCGGGCCGCGTTTTTTCTGCTCTGCAGGGCCACGGGACAGACGGACCCGATCCAGAGAGTGCCCGATAAGTATACGAAGAAGCTGTCTGCGATCTGGATGATATCCATGTGGCCAAGGAGCACTTTTTCCCCGGGGGGAAGACCGTTTACCTTTACCGGAGCCCCTGCCTGCACAAAAAGGACATGGCCCATGTCTGTCCGCTTCAGCAGGACGTGGGATCCTTCCATGCAGAAGTTGAAAAGACGGACCGCATCCCCGGAGCAGGCGATGGATACCTCCGGCAGAGACTCTGTCAGAGGCAGCTGGTTCCACTCCAGTACCCGGTCCCCGGTCCGTACGTAAAACATCTTGAAGACGGTCCTCTCCTGGAAGCCCTGCCCTGCCCGGTAGGCGATGATATCCCCCGGGTACAGACGGACGTCCCCGGTGACAGGCTGACCGTTTCTGGTGGTCAGGGTTGACAGATGGGCGTCTCTGTATCCCCAGCTTCCGTCCTTAAGAGGAACCAGGGCGCCCAGGACGGTCCTCGGATTGGACCCTATGGTCTCTGCTTTCAGCAGAGGATGGCGCAGGGCAAGGCCGTTCCTGTTAAAGCAGAACAGCATGGCAGCGGGAAGTTTATCCGTATCAGTTATGACAGCCATAAGACTCCTTTCCGGGATCTGCCCGGCGCCCGGACCGGGAGACGGGCAGATGACCATACCACATATTCAGTATAGCAAATATATATTTACGTGTGAATGGCATTGGAAGGGAATCGGAAAGCTGCGGGGCGGCGGGGCCCGGATCCCGGAAGCCTGCTGAAATGCCGGCATGTTCCGGCCCTGCGGATACAGATTGTACTTAAGAAAGCGCCTCTCCTGCGGTATACTGTTATCAGAAACAGGGGCTTTTCATGACAGTTTTTTGACGGTTTTGGAAAGTTATAGAGTTATTTGATTACAATCTGGCGGATTTTGATAATTAATGAATATTTTTGACCATTTATGATATATAATGGTTGAAAATGAATCTTTTTGGTGCTATGATAAAGGCACAAAGAAATCCGCCGGGAAAAGGAAGAGAGACCATCTTCCGGCAGAAAGGAGAAAAACAATGATTTACACTGTTACCTTCAATCCTTCCCTTGATTACATCGTCAGAGCGGATCATTTCAGGGCCGGCGTCATCAACCGCACCACCTATGAGAACATCCTTCCCGGCGGCAAGGGAATCAACGTATCCATCGTCTTAAAGAACCTTGGACATGAGAGCACGGCGCTGGGATTCATGGCCGGCTTTACCGGAAGAGAGATCTGCGCAAGACTTGCGGATTTCGGAGTCGCTTCCGATTTCATCGAGATCGAGGAAGGCCTGAGCCGCATCAACGTCAAGATGAAATCCGACGAGGAGACCGAGATCAACGGTCAGGGCCCCCGCATCACAGCCGAGGCCATCGAAGCACTCTATGCCAAGCTGGATGCGCTGAAGGCGGGTGACCTGCTTGTGATTTCCGGATCCATTCCCAACACACTTCCCGATGACATCTATGAAAGGATCATGGCCAGACTGGAAGGCAGAGGCATCGACATCGCCGTGGACGCCACCAGGGATCTTCTGGTCAATGTCCTCAAGTATCACCCTTATCTGATCAAGCCCAACAACATCGAACTGGGCGAGATCTACGGCGTAGAACTTCAGACCCAGGACGAAGTCATCCCTTATGCGAAGAAGCTCCAGGAAGAAGGCGCCAGGAACGTGCTGATTTCCATGGCAGGCAAGGGCGCTGTCTTCGTATCGGAAAAGGGCGACATCTTAAAGAGTCCCGCTCCCAAAGGGACTCTGGTCAATTCCGTAGGCGCGGGCGACTCCATGGTAGCCGGCTTCCTGACAGGAATGATCGAGACGGGAGACTACAACACCGCATTCCGCATGGGACTGTGCACCGGCTCTGCCAGTGCCTTCTCCGAGAATCTGGCCACCAGACCCGAAGTGGAAGCTCTTCTGGCTGCACTGTAGGCCGTCAAAAAAAGTTTTTTATGAGGAGAGAAAAATGAGAATCAGAGATTTACTTAAGCCCGAAGGCATCAAGCTGGGCGGAAGCCCCGTGGACAAGAAGGATACCATCGGCCAGATGGTTGACCTGATGTATGCCACCGGCAACATCAACGACAAGGAACGCTACAAAGAAGGCGTTTTTGCCCGTGAGGCAGAGGATACCACGGGTATCGGCGACGGCATCGCCATCCCTCACGCCAAGACCGACGCCGTTACGAGGCCCGGCCTTGCAGCCATGACCATTCCCAAAGGCGTGGAATATGATTCCCTGGATGGCGAGCCCGTCGATCTGGTCTTTTTGATTGCCGCTCCCAACACCAAGGACAACGTACATTTGGAAGTTCTGTCCCGTCTGTCCGTCCTGCTGATGGATGACAACTTTACCAAGGCTCTGCGCGGCGCAAAGACCAAGGAAGAGTTCCTGGATACAGTGGACAAGTTCGAAGTGGCCAAGCTGGCGGAAGAGGTCTCCAAGATGGAGAACGCCGCAGAGTCCGGCGGATTCGAGATCCTGGCCATCACAGCCTGCCCTACCGGCATCGCTCATACCTACATGGCAGCCGAGGCCCTGGAAAAGGCAGCCGCAGCCAGAAACATCAAGATCAAGGTCGAGACCCAGGGCTCCGTCGGCGCAAAGAACATCCTGACCGCTGACGAAGTAAAGAACGCCAAGGGCATCATCATCGCGGCCGACAAGAAGATCGAACTGGACAGATTCGGAGGCAAGCAGGTCCTGCAGACCAACGTTACCGCCGGCATCAACAAGCCCGATGAACTGATCAACAAGATCCTGAACAACGAAGCCCCCATCCTGGAAGGCTCCGCATCCGCATCCGCAGGCCCTGTGGAAGACGAATCCATCGGCCGCAAGACTTACAAGAACCTGATGAACGGCATCTCCCACATGCTGCCCTTCGTCGTAGGCGGCGGTATCCTGATCGCCATCGCCTTCCTGCTGGACCAGCCCGGCATGGGCACCCCCAGCTACGGTTCCTCCACACCCCTTGCCCACTTCTTCAAGCAGGCGGGTGACACAGCCTTCGGCTTCATGCTTCCCATCCTGGCAGGATTCATTGCCGAGTCTATCGCAGACCGTCCCGGCCTGGCCGTCGGTTTCGTAGGCGGCGCTCTGGCCAGCGCAGGCTATTCCTTCGCATGGCTGATGAACCCCGACACCGCTCTGGTAGGCGGCGGCTTCCTGGGTGCCATGCTGGCAGGTTTCGTAGGCGGCTATCTGACCCTGTATCTGGAGAAGGCATGCGATAAGCTTCCCGCAGCTCTGGAAGGCGTCAAGCCCGTTCTGATCTATCCCCTGGTGGGCATCCTCGGGATCAGCCTTGTCATGTTCGCGGTCAACCCCATCATGGCAGCCATCAATACCGGCATTGCCGGCCTTCTGTCCGGCATGGGCACCTCCAATCTGGTCCTTCTGGGCGCAGTGGTCGGCGGCATGATGTCCGTAGACTTCGGCGGCCCCATCAACAAGGCTTCCTATGCATTCGGCATCGCCATGCTTTCCGAGGGCACAGAGGCAGGCCAGATGGTCATGGCAGCCATCATGGTCGGAGGTATGGTTCCTCCCATCATCGTTGCCCTGTCCACTACCTTCTTCAAGAACCGCTGGTCCGAAGCTGACCGCAAAGCCGGTGTTGTCAACTACATCATGGGCCTGTCCTTCATCTCCGAAGGCGCCATCCCCTATGCTGCAGCAGACCCCGGACGCGTCATTCCTTCCTGCGTGATCGGTTCCGCAGTCGCAGGCGGCCTGAGCTGCCTCTTCCACTGCACATCCCCCGCTCCTCACGGCGGCGCGTGGGTCATCGCGGTCATCGGCAACCCTGTAATGTATCTGGTGGCCCTGATCGTCGGCTCCGTGGTGGGATGTCTGGTCCTGTCCATGCTGAAAAAGCCCCTCTCCGCAGAAGAGTCCGGACTGAAGTAAGGCGGCAGAAAGGAACTTTTCCCCCGGTGCGTTACACAGGCTTTACAAAAAGCCGGTGGAAAAGAGAACGCTGTGTGTAATATAATATAGAAAGCAGGTAAGCCCGCTGCGGCATGAATGCCGTGCGGGCTTATTCTATTACAGAAAAAAAGTCAGCAGGGGGAGCATGTGAAAGTGATTACGGAAGAACGCTGGGCGATCATTCTGGAACTTCTGGAGAGAAAACGTACGGTAACGGTATCCGAACTGGAAGAAGCAGTGAGGGCATCCGCTTCCACCATCCGAAGGGATCTGGCGCAGCTGGCTTCTCTGGGACGCCTGCGCAAGGTGCACGGGGGCGCTGCCGCTCTGGAGGCCAATTTCAGCGTCCGTGAGCTGACTATGGAGGAAAAGACAGAGCTCAACATGCGGGAGAAGGAACTCATCGGGAAATATGCGGTCTCCCTGATCCGTCCCGAGGACTTTGTCTATATCGACGCCGGCACCACCACCGGCATGATGGTGGAATTCATCGAGGAAAAGAAGGCGGTCTTTGTGACCAACTCCGTCATGCACGCCAGAAAGCTGGCCCACAGGGGCTGCCGGGTCTTCATGACGGGAGGAGAGCTCAAGGCCTCCACGGAAGCCCTGGTGGGAGCCATGGCCGTGGAAGACCTCAGAAGATATCATTTCAACAAGGCCTTTCTGGGGACCAACGCGGTCTCTTTTTCGGCCGGTTTTACCACCCCGGACCCTTCCGAAGCCATGGTCAAGAAGGCGGCCATGGAGCAGGCGGGACTGACCTACGTTCTGTGCGACTATTCCAAGTTCGACCAGGTCTCTCCCATAACCTTTGCATCCTTTTCCGCCGCCACCATCATCACGGACAGCCTCCGCAACCGCGAATATGCCCGTCTGGGCAATGTCATAGAGGCGGAGACAGTGGCCTGAAAAGGCAAGGCATCCGCATATACGCCCGGAGCTTCTCCCTTTCGGAGAGGCTCCGGGATTTTTTTATCTTCCTCCTGCGACGCGGGGACCAAAAAGAACGCTTTAGGAGATGAAGGCCTTTAAAAAAAGGAAAGGAGGAAGCGGTTTTGGAAGACGGTAAAATAGTGGATCTCTTCCTTGAAAGAAACGAGGAAGCTGTCCGCCGGACAAAAGAAAAATACGGTCCCCGGCTGAGACGCATGGCAGAGGACATTCTGGGAGACGGGGAAGAAGCCGGGGAATGTGAGAACGATACCTATCTGGAGATCTGGAACCTGATCCCGCCCCATGAGCCCAGGGACTATTTCTTTGCCTTTGCGGGGCGGATCCTGCGGCACCTGGCCCTGGACAGGTACAGGAAGAGAAGAAGGCAGAAAAGAGGGGCTCCCGTATGCCTTCTGACAGAGGAGATGCAGGAATGCATCCCCGGGAAGGGAGAAGGCCCGGAGGAGTATCTGGAGGCAGATTTTCTGGCAGAGCGCATAGACGCTTTTCTGGCGGACTGCCCCATGGAGAAAAGAAGAGTCTTTGTGAAACGCTACTGGTTTTTTGAGCCTGTCAGCGATATCGCTGTGGAATGCGGCATGTCGGAAAGCGGGGTAAAGAGCCGTCTGCACCGCATGCGGAAAAAGCTGAAGGAGTATCTGAAAGAGGGAGGAATTGAGGTATGAAGGGATATGATCTTCTGGAAGCCGCGGGCGGGATCCGCCCGGAATTTATAGAGGAAGGTTTAAGAGACAGAGGCGCTGGGAGAAGGAAAGAGAGAGAAAGACGCATCAGGGCGGCGGCGGCCCTTTTTCTGATCTGCTTTTCTCTTTCCGGCATAGGCGCCCTGGCAGCCCCGGACTATGTAAGTGGAATATTCAGGGACATCTTCGGCCCCGGGAGGGCCGTGACCGGGACGGCCTATGAGGCCCGTGAGGAAGAAGCGGAGATCAGCGTCTCCCTGTCGAACGGAAAGGTAATCATAGATCTGCGGGCCGCGGATCCGGAGGCTTTTCCCTGGAGGGAACTGGAGAGCATCCGTCTGAAAAAGTACTATTTCACGGACGCTTCGGGAAAAGCGGCAGGGGAAAATCCGGCTGCTTCGGAGCCCGCACCCTTTCTGGAAGGAAGAGCCCGGATCGAAGCAGAGGCAGGCGGCGCCGGCTCCATGATCCTTGTCATAGAGGAGCTGGAAGGCGGAAAGAAGGCGGACGCCCCGCTTCTCATCGAGGGAAGGTGGGAATGCCCTGTCCGGGCCGAATGAGAAAAAAGACGGAAATCATAGGCTCCGCCCCCGATGCGGAGAAAAAAACCACTATTCTTCAAGGGACTGTGATAAGGTATATCTGAAGAAGCGAAAGCTGCCCTGCATGAAAAGGAGAAGACGATGGATCAGGCGAATCAGCAGATTACAGAAGAACAGGTTCAGGGCTTCTGCGGCGGCTGCCGCAGCAACTGCCCCTTGTCCAGTCCCAACTGCCCCACCGGCATGGAGAGGGCAGGCTGGAGCATGGAGGAGATCGAAAAGGCCATGGCCGGGCGCGCGGTGCCGATCCGGAAAAGTCCCGGCAGATGAGGAGAGCGGCCTTTGCGCATTCTTTCCTTTATTTTATGTTGGACGAAAGGAGCTTTTGCCTTTATACTGGTCTGCAGCAGACCCTGCGCCTGCTGACCATCTGATACAGGAGTTTTATGAGGTTATTGAATGAATAAATATGTAAATCAGGTATTTGACCAGGAAAGAGCCCTGTACGGAAGCGACGGGATCGAAGTAGCAGGCTGCCGCTTCGACGGCCCTGCCGACGGAGAGAGCGCTCTCAAGGAGAGCAGCAATGTCTGTGTCAGGGACTGTTTTTTCAATCTCCGCTATCCCTTCTGGCATGACAGGCACCTGACCATCCGCTCCAGCGAAATGACGGAGCTCTGCCGGGCGGCCCTCTGGTATTCCGAAGACATCACCATAGAAGACAGCGTCCTTCACGGAATCAAGGCCCTCAGGGAATGCGCGGACGTCAGGATCAGAAGGTCCGACATCGCATCTCAGGAATTCGGCTGGTCGGTGCGGGGCATGGAAATGAAGGACAGCTCCGCCGAGAGCGAATATTTCATGATGCGGTCCGAAAGACTTTCCTTCGACAATGTAAACGTGAATTTCCTTATTTCTGAGATATCTCAACCTCATTCTGTCCATTTTTT
>CAMOGQ010000141.1 GCA_946614165.1 uncultured Lachnospiraceae bacterium | reverse complement strand
ATCCGTCCCTCCAGCCGCAAGTACCCATACATCGACTTCCGCCCCGACCGCGAGATCGGCAACGAAGTCCTGACCGTAAGCGGCATCTCCAAGACCGTTAACGGCGTCAAGGTCCTGGACAATGTATCCTTTATTATGGGACACGACGACAAGATCGCTTTCGTAGGCAGCCAGGAACTGGCCAAGACCACCCTCTTCGAGATCCTCACGGGGAACCTGGAACCCGACGAAGGCACCTACAAGTGGGGCATCACCACCTCCCAGGCCTATTTCGAAAAGGACAACTCAAAGGAATTTGCCAGCGACTATACCATTACCGAATGGCTGACCGGCTACTCTCCCGTCAAGGACGTGACCTATGTCAGAGGCTTCCTGGGCAGAATGCTCTTTGCGGGCGACGACGGCATCAAGCGCCTGAACGTCCTCTCCGGCGGCGAAAGAGTCCGCTGCCAGCTGTCCAAGATGATGATCAGCGGCGCCAACTGCCTGATCTTCGACGAGCCCACCAACCACCTGGATATGGAATCCATCTCCGCCCTCAACGAAGGCATGATCAAGTTCCCCGGTGTAGAGCTCTTTGCCTGCCGTGACCACCAGGTCGTGGAGACCACCGCCAACCGCATTATCGAGATCCTGCCCGACGGCTCCATCATCGATAAGGTCACCACCTACGACGAGTACCTGGCCAACAACGCCGACGCAAGAAAGCGTACCGTCTACGTATCCACCGAGGAAGACAACTGATTCCCCAAAAATGCAAAGCGTACAGATGCGGAAGCTGCATCTGTACGCTTCTTTCTTTTGCCGGAGAACGACTTTACTTCAGCTGCTCTGCAAAAAAGTCTGCCCTCTCCAAAAGATCCGCCCTTCCGGAATAATAGATATATACCACTTTGGACCCGCTCCGCAGATAAAGGGTCTGGGGGCCGGAGGGCAGAGGCTCTTCCCCGTCATAGCGCTCATCCAGGAAGGCCGCATAGCCGCAGCCGGGGACGCCGATCGTGACTGGTCCCGGCCCCTGGGCATACTTCAGGTCCTGTCTGACCTGTTCTTCCAGCATCTGGGCCGCCTTTTCCTCAGACCGGAAATCATAGTAGATACTGAAATAGACGGGAAGACCGGAGTCGTCAAAATCCTCCATCTCGGTTTCCCGACTAATGCTTCTTAAGGTGACCTCCTCGCAAAAGCCCTCTTTCAGGATCCGGTTGGACGTTTTCCGCATACAAAAGTCATACAGGACGCTGACCCTTCCTCCTTCGGTGTCAAAATAGGCGCCGCCATTCTCCCCATCCTTTACGATTCCTTCCTTTACAAAGGCCCAGTCCCCGGGGAAGGCTTCCCGCATCAGGGCGGGATGGTCCCCTTCCCAGGTAAGGGCATCATCCATGCTGATCTTTGTGGGATCAAAGTAGATCCAGACCAGCATAAGACACAGAATCAGGGTCAGAAAAATACTGCCGCAGCCGTTAAAGATCCTGATGCCTCTGTACCTTAGAGGTTCGGAGGGAGACTTTCTCAAAAGGACCGTTCTGCGGCATCTGATATAGGTAAAGAAGCTGTAGAAGACGGCTCCCAGCACAAAGACGGCAAAAGCCTCCACGCCCAGTTCCAGAAAGCGGCTCTGCTCTGCCAGAAGAAGGAAGCTGCCGTTTCCTGACAGACGGGAGCGCAGGTTGTAAAGATTAAAAAGATTCAGAAGAAGGACCAGGACCGTACCGCCGGCCTGCAGCAGGAGTCTTCCCAGACATCTGGAAAAATATTCCTGATAGGACTCCATGTCGGTAAAGAGCTCTTCCGCTTCCGGGTCCTCCGTATACAGATAGGTCTTTTCATTATGAGAACATGTGACCTTCCAGCCGGAACTTTCAAAAAGATCCATCTCTTCTTCCGAGATCTTATCCCTCTTTCTGGGGATGATCCTGCACCGGAGGCCTGTTTTGCCGGTCTTCTCAAAGGTATAAAGAAAAAAGATCTCTTTCAGTATAAGTCCCCTCTCTGCCAGGTCGTTCAGCCAGCTTTCCTCATAGGGAAAGTCACTTATGCCGAAAAAGGCCATTTTTTTAACGCTTCTGTCATTCTTCATGGTCTGTCACCCTGTCCGCGTCCGCAAGACACTTTCTCATTCTGTCCACTTCCTCCTGAAAGAGTCTTTCCCCCTTTTCCGTGATCCGGTAGCTGATCCGCCTTCCTTCGGATCCTGTCTTTTCAATGACATTCTCCGCCTGAAAGGCCCCCAGGATGGTATAGAGGGTCCCGGGACCCAGTCCCACTCTTCCACTCGTCAGTTTTTTTACATAGTCACTGATCTCTGTCCCTGACATGACCCCTCTATGAAAACACAAAAGCACATAGAACATGGGCTCTGTCAGGGGATATAGAGGTTTCTTAGCCACTGCCTTCTCCTTCCGCTTAAACGGCTTCCACCAAATATCGATAAACGATATTTCTGCTTATATAATAATATCGTTTATCGATATTGTCAACAATGGTTCTCTGCCCGCAGAGTCTGACCGGCCGCACCCCTGTCCGTTTTCCCTGTCTGCATACAGCAAAAAGGGACCCGGTGCCGCGTTTTGCTGCCGCAGCAGGTCCCTTTGCATCTGTTTTTTCAATTCCGGCTTTTTACAGGGATGACCGCAGTATCTGCCTTTCTATGAGCCGGCACCTTTCCGTCCCCCTGTGCAGCTCCCCTTATTTCTTACCGCAGCACTTCTTATACTTCTTTCCCGAACCGCAGGGGCAGGGATCGTTGGGATAGATCTTTTTCTCGGCCTTAACTACGGGCGTCTGTTTAAACAGTCTGTCAAAGAAGGCATCGTCCAGATCGGACGATTCGCCGAATTCAGACAGGTTCCCCAGGGAAGCGAATTTCTCTTCCTTCTCAATGTCGCCTTTCGCCCGGTAAAATTCCTCCGCCCGGTAGTAAAGATCCACATATTTATAATCGGCAGGCAGCTCCTCCGGGATACACTCCAGAAGGATCCTCTCTGCCTTTTCCATATTTCCCCGTTCCATCAGGATCAGGACGTAATAGTTGGCACAGTCGGGATCTTTGGGGCTTGACGAGAACCAGTCCTCGAACCATCTGTCCGCTTCTTCTTTCCGGTCCAGCCACTCCAGGCATTCGCCGACAGATCCCTTTATGGAAGCCCCTTCTCCCGGATCCCACCTGAAAGTATCCAGTATCTCTTTAAGTACCTTGATACCTTCCTCATAGCGCTTGCTGTTCATGAAAGCCATATCCGCGTCCATAACAGAATTGAAAAGTTCCATACCGGATCCCAGTCTTCTGTCAATCTCCCCCAGAGAGTACTTCTCCGTCCCCTGGTCTGTTTCCCGGGTATAGTTGTCATTTATAAAGTTCTTCAGCATGGGCCAGATCTCCATAAAAAGATCCGCGGCCCTCTTCTCTTTGCCCGGAGTCTGTACTGATTCTTCAAAATCATACAGCAGCTCCGCAATCGTATGCTCCCTTCCTGTCACCAGATCGGCCAGACTGCTTTCGTCTGCCTCTTCCTGGACAGCTTCCTCCACAAAGGAAGCATACCGGGTCTCGCTGTAGGAACTGCCATATTTTATGATCTCAAAAAGCTCACGGATCAGGGCCAGGGCCAGCTTCACCTTGGCCAGTTTCTTAATATATCCTTTCTTCTGCAGACTTACATAGGCTTTTCCCACAAAAGCAGGATCTCCTGCCGAGATCTGATGCTCTATGATTCGCAGCATGATCCTTCCAAGACGCGGGTTGACGTCTTCTCCGTCCGGACCTGATCTGCCGGAATCATCGTCGAAATATTCCTCAGACAGATCCTCCTCGTCCCAGCCGCTCAGAAATCCTTTTATCATGCCAGGCCACGGATCCACGCCGGCAGGTGCAGAATCTTCCTGCTCTTCCGGTGCTTCTTCGTCCTCCTCAGCATCAAAGTCTTCCTCCCAATCCGGATACTGCTCGGCTGTGCCCACTGATTCCAGGACCTCCGGGCGGATATTTCCGGAGACATTCTCTGCCGAAAGGACTTCCATCTGGAAGGTCCAGTCATCACCGAAATCATAGATAAACAAAAACTTCTGGCCGGACTTCAGTCCCAGCTTGTAAAGCTTCGTATTGGTAGAGGGCTTCCCTCTCCTGTCCTGGCCGGAAACATAGGCACTCCGGGAATAGGGACGGTTGTCCATGCAGAACTGGTACATATGGTCCCTGTCAAAAGCCAGGGAATCCAGCATGACCCTGCAGAGATCATCCAGTGTTGCGGATCCTCCGATCCGAACCGTACGCAGGACCTCTTCTTCCGGCATATGCAGTGCACGGACCAGAGTGCTCTTTATAGTATAGATCATTATCGAAATCCTCCTCTTTACTGCTCAAAAAAACGCGCAGATATTATATATATGTGATTATAGCATAAAGTCCATACCGCAGACACGCTCATGACAGCTGCACGGAAAAAAAGCAGACCACCGAAACGTGGTCTGCTCCCTGGCATACAGATCCTGACTGCGCGTGCGGGCGGACTTTCCGCCCGCACGCCTCTTTTCAGAAGTCTGTCACAATATTTATTCTGTTTTCCGCCTTTTTAACAGGCTGCGGGGGAAAGATCATTCTCTTCCGTCCCAGCAGTAGGTGCACAGACGCTCTCTGTCCACGCCGATGGCTTCGATCATATCGTCCAGTCTCTGGTAGCGGATGGAGGTGAACTTCATTCTCTTTCCGATCTCCTCCTGCATCTTCTGATAGCGCTCCGTATCGGGATCGGCATACTCGGCCAGGACCTCGGGAGATACGTCGCCGCCCTCCAGGTCACGGATGACCCTTCTGGCGATCAGCTCCATGTCAGAGTTGGATCTGGAAAAGTTGATATACTTGCAGCCATAGAGGATGGGCGGGCAGGCAGGTCTTACATGGACCTCCTTAGCCCCACTGTCAAAGAGATACTCGGTGGTCTCCCGCAGCTGGGTGCCGCGGACGATGGAATCGTCGATCAGAAGGATGTTCTTGCCGTCGATCAGCTCGTGGACCGGGATCATCTTCATCTTGGCAATCAGGTTTCTCTTTTCCTGGATGGTAGGCATGAAGGACCTGGGCCAGGTAGGCGTATACTTGATAAAAGGCCTGGAGAAAGGCTTGCCGGATTCATTGGCATAGCCGATGGCGTGGGCTGTACCGGAATCCGGAACGCCGGCCACGATATCGATATCCACGTCCAGGTCCCTGTCCCTTCTTGCCAGGGCCTTGCCGCAGTCGTAGCGCATCTTTTCCACGGACACGCCTTCATACTTGGAGGAAGGATATCCGTAGTAGACCCAGAGGAAGGTGCAGATCCGCATCTTTGCGCCGGGCTTTGCCAGAGTCTTTACCCCGTTCTGATCGAAGACCACGATCTCGCCGGGGCCAAGCTCTCTTAAATCTCTGTAGCCCAGGTTCAGGTAGGCGAAGGATTCAAAGGAAGCACAGAAGCCTGTTTCCTTCTGTCCCAGGACAACGGGCGTTCTGCCCATCTTGTCTCTGGCGGCATAAATGCCCTTAGGGGTCAGGATCAGGATGGTCATGGACCCGTCGATCCGCTCCTGAGCGTACTGAATGCCTTCGATGAAATTTTCCTTATGGTTGATCAGAGCCGCTGTCAGCTCTGTGCAGTTGATCACGTCGTGGGACTGGACAAAGAAGTGGGTGCTGCCCTCGTTCATGATCTCATCCGTCAGCTCTTTGACGTTGTTGATCTTTCCCACCGTCATGATGGCATAGGAGCCGTGGCGGGAACGGACCAGCAGAGGCTGGGGATCGTAGTCGGAAATACAGCCGATGCCGAGATTTCCCTTCATATCATTTGCTTCTTTGTCGAACTTTGTGCGGAAGGGTGAGTTCTCAATGTTGTGGATGGCTCTGTTGAAGCCCTCCCCGGGATCGTAAGTGACCATGCCGGCCCTTCTGGTGCCCAGATGGGAATGATAGTCTGTCCCGAAGAACAGGTCAAAGATACAAGCCTCTCTGGATGCTGCTGCAAAAAATCCGCCCATCAATTCTCCTTTCGTTCTGATGCCGCTAAATTTCAGTCCCCTACATTATACAGATATACCCGTTGAAAAATATCCGTATTTATCCCCAAATAAATGCAGAAATCACTTTCCTGACAGGCAAAAATTGACAAATCTTTATCAGATTTCCTTATTCCCCGGATGTCCTGGGAATAAAGGTCCTGCTGCCCTTTGCCGTTTCCAGGACTTTTGCGGCCTGCACGGCCTCTTCGCCGAAGACCTTCTGGGAGTTGATCAGATCCTTGCCCCGCTTGTCCACCTTCTCATAGGTTCCGTCGGCCTTCATAAGATGTGCCTTGAGGGTATCGGCCAGTTCCACCTCCAGGATGGAGATGGCTCTCTCCCGGATGGCCTCGTCCTCCAGAGGGAACATGATCTCTACGCGCCTGTCCAGGTTCCTGGGCATCCAGTCGGCGCTGGCCGCATAGACCTCGGGCCTGCCGCCGTTGTCGAAGAAATAGATCCGGCTGTGCTCCAGATAGTTGCCTACGATGGAACGGACCCGGATGTTCTCGGAAACGCCGGGAATGCCCACCTTGAGGCAGCAGATGCCTCTGACGATCAGATCGATCTGGACGCCGGCAGCACTGGCCGCATAAAGGGCGGCGATAATGTCGGGATCGCACAGAGCGTTCATCTTGGCCATGATATGGGCGCTCTCGCCCTGGAGGGCATGGCGCTTCTCGCGGTCGATCATGTAAAGGAAGCGGTTCTTGAGCCACAGAGGGGCGCATACCAGCTTGTTCCAGCTTCTGGGTTCGGAATAGCCCGAAAGCATGTTGAAGACGGCGGTGGCGTCCTCGCCCACCTGCTCCTTGCAGGTCATGAGGCCCACGTCGGTATAGAGCTTGGCGGTGGAGTCATTGTAGTTGCCTGTGGCCAGATGGACATAGCGGCGGATGCCGTCCTCTTCCTTCCTGACCACCAGAGTGATCTTGGAGTGGGTCTTGAGGCCCACCAGGCCGTAGATGACATGGCAGCCTGCCTTTTCAAGCATCCTGGCCCACTCGATGTTGTGCTCTTCGTCGAATCTGGCCTTCAGCTCCACCAGCACCGTGACCTGCTTGTCGTTTTCTGCCGCTCTGGCCAGGGCCGCCACGATGGGGGAGTTGCCGCTGACCCGGTAAAGGGTCTGCTTGATGGCCAGGACCTGGGGATCCACGGCCGCCTGCTTTACGAAATCCACCACGGGCTGGAAGCTCTGGTAGGGATGGTGCATGAAGATATCGTGCTTCTGGATCTCCTCGAAGATATCGCAGCCTTCGGGCAGCTCCGGAACACTCTGGGGCCTGGGATAGCCGTGCTCTCTGAGCTCGTCGTGGCCGACGCACCCGTAGACCTTCATGAGGAAGGTCAGGTCGATGGGGCCGTCGATGGGGAAGATATAGGGCTGGGTAATGTCCATCTCCTCCGTCAGGAAGGAAAGGAGCCTCTCGTCGGCGCCTTCTTCGATCTCCAGGCGGATGGCCTGGCCTCTCTGGCGCTTCTTGAGCTTGTTCTCGATCTCCTTGAGCAGGTCTTCCACTTCGTCCTCGTCCACGCCCAGGTCGGCGTTTCTCATGATCCTGTAGGGATAGGCACAGACCACGTCATAGTTGAGGAAAAGCTTTGCCATGTTGGCCCGGATGACTTCCTCCAGCAGGATGATCCGGATCACGCCTTCCTCGCTTTCGGGCAGAAGGATCACTCTGGGAAGGACGCTGGGCACCTGGACAGTGGCGTATTCATAGGCCGGCTTCTGGGCCTTTTCTTCCTTCTTTTTCTTCTTTTCCCGGTTCAGGATGCCGGG
>CAMOGQ010000140.1 GCA_946614165.1 uncultured Lachnospiraceae bacterium | reverse complement strand
CAGCGGACGATCCTGGGCGCGGTCAGGCAGAAGCCGCAGAGGGCGTTGGGGCCCGAGGCATAGGCTTCCTTCACCCTGGTCTCTATGGCCTCTATGACAGCGTCCTGGCCGCTGATCCCGCCTCCTATGGCCACCACCTCCAGGTCCAGAAGGACCGACATGTTGTAGATCTGGCGGGCGGCGGTCAGAGCCAGGCGGTCCAGGGCCGCTGCCGCGAAGGGATCCCCCCGGTGATAGCGCTCAAAGAAAATACGTCCGTCCAGGGGGCCGTCCTCGGGAATGCCCCTCTGCATACGGCTGTAGTGGTAATAGCTCAGAAGCCCCCTGGCAGAACTGCGAAGGGCAAACATACCGTCCATGTCCTCCCACATGTCGGGGTTTGCGTGGAGGAAGCTGAACTCGCCCGCCGTGAAATGGACGCCGTTGACCAGTTTTCCGCCCACGATCAGGCCGCCTCCTATGCCGGTCCCCAGGATCATGACCGTGCCGTTGGTGCAGCCCTTCAGTTCTCCCTTCCAGTACTCCGCCACCGCTGCGCATTTGCCGTCGTTGGCGATGTGGACAGGGCATCCGAAGCGTTTTTCCAGATCAGGGCCTATATATGCGTTCTTATTGTAGTCGATGGCTCCCGGAGCATCCACGTAGCCGTTCTCGATGTCTATAAAGCCGGGAAGGGAAAGGGCGACGCCTTCCGTCTCTTCCCTGTGGGGCAGATAGATCTCTTCCAGGACCTGATAGAAATGCTCTCTGCTGTCCCGGGGCGTAGGGACTTCCCCTTTCTCATAGATCCTCAGGTCCTCATCCATGACGGAATATTTGATGGCGGTTCCTCCCACGTCGAATACCATGTACTTCATAAAAAATTTCCTCCCTGACGTAAGCTTAGTAAATGGCTCCCCGGCCTCAGCTTTCTCCTTCCTTTTCCCAGAGGGCCCTGAAGAAGGAAAGGACCCCATTAAGAGAAGGCTCTATGCGAAGGGAGAGCTTCTCCATCTCCCCGGTGGGGGGAAGCTGGTCCGGGACCATGATCCCCTTCATGCCGGCGGCCGCGGCGGCCCGGATCCCGTTGTAGGAATCCTCGACGACATAGGTATCCGGATCTTCGCCTCTTCCAAGAGCGGCCGCGCACTTCAGAAAGATCTCCGGATCCGGCTTGCTCCTTTCCACCATGTCCCCGCTGATGATGACGTCAAAGAAGTCATAGAGGCCCGCAAGCTTCATCTCCTTTTCCAGAAGAGGCATGGGGGACGAGGAGGCAAGGCCCACGGGAATTCCTTTTTCCTTCAGGGCGGCCAGGAGGTCCCGGGCTCCTTCCCTGACCGGCATCTCCCCCCGGTCCACCACGCCGTAAAAATATGTCCTGCAGGCCCGGTAGGCCAGGTCCGGGTCATAGCCCGGGACATGACCGAAGGCCTCTGTCATGATGGTCCGCTCCGCTTCGTCGGTCACCCCTGTGGCCAGGATCACCGCTTCCTTCATCTTCTCCTCGGACAGAGAAAAAAGCCGGGCCGCATGGAGCCAGCCTTCCCTGTAGACCCGTTCCGAATCCAGAAGTACCCCGTCCATATCAAAAATCACTCTCATAAAAAATCCCCTCTTCAGGTAGTCTGTTTTTATTTTACAGGCAGGCTTCCCCGCCCGCAATCCTTCGGGAGAGAGAAAAAGGCCGGGAGGCAGATCCCTTCAGGATCCGTCTCCCGGTCTCCCCGTGCCGGCTTCCTATGCCGGCTCATTTTTTACTTTCTTACAGGGTCTCGACACTGATCAGGAAGCGGAGGGCATAGTCCTTCTTCACGCTGTATGTGTATTCGGGCATGATTCCCGGCCCGCAGGCGCCGGTGCCGATGCCCTGCTGGAAGCGCTGGATGGTCACATAGGTGCCTGTCCTTACCTCGTCCTCCCGGTGCTTCATGCCGGTCAGGGCCCTGTCGGTATAGGGCTTGATGCCCAGTTCAAAAGGCCTGTCCACAGCCCGGAAGGTGACTCTGACTCTGCCGTCGCTGACACTGGCCTCGGTGCAGTCGAAGCGGTTTCCGCTCTCCTGGGGCCGTATATTGGGCTCTGTCATGTCCGCTACGGTGCAGGAGACTTTCCGGATGGGGAACTGGTCCTTCATGTCGCAGTAGGACTCTCCGCAGCGGCCCGTGTATTCCACAAAGTCAAAGACCTTGTCCAGGCGGAAGGATCTGCCGAAGCGGGGAAGGGTGCCCCTGCCGGAGGTGCAGTGCAGGATGCAGGTGACCAGGATCCCTTCTTCTGTCCCCTCCCAGGTCTCTGTCATCAGGAACTTCGCTTTCTTATTGGTGATCCTGAAGACGTTCCTGCAGCCTTTGTCCGTCAGTTCGCTGCTGACCAGTTCCTGTTTCTGGTCATACCAGGGCTTCATGGGACGGCCGAAGGTGGCGTCCGTATCGTTGTCCGTGGCCGCCCTGTAAAGAAGGACCGGCTCGGGGGCGTCTGTCATGACCTGGCCGTCCGGCAGGGAAAGATAGGCTTTCCCGTCTGCCAGAGAACAGAAGCCGGGCAGCTTTTCCGTTTTGGGAGCAGGCGCCACCACCTGCTTAATGACGATCTCTTCTTCGGAGACCACATTTCCTGTCACCGTGTCTTTAGCGGTCACCAGGACCATGAGGCTGCCTCCTGTCTGCTTTCCGAGAGGAATCTCCACGATCTCCTCCGACAGAGGGCCTGCGGAAGGGACCAGGGTGCAGGAGGTGCCGTCGTTCCAGTCAAAGGTCAGTTCATAGCGGCTGCCTTCCGAGAAGGCGGTGGTATTGAAGACCTTGAAGCGTCCGCCGGACAGGTAGGAGACCCGGACGGGACGGTAGATAAAGCGGATGATCTTCGCGCCTGCGGAGGGCCTCCTGTCGGGATAGAAAAGACCGTCCACGCAGAAGTTGCTGTCATGGCTCCATTCGCCGTGGTCGCCGCCGTAGGTATAGGAACCGTCCTCATGCAGCACGGCGTGGTCTGTCATTTCCCATACGCAGCCGCCCATGAGGCTGTCATATTTGTAGATCTCCTGCCAGTAGGCTTCGGTATTGCCGGGGCCTACGCCCATGGCGTGGGCATACTCGCAGAGGAAATAGGGCCTGTCGTTGAGGCGTCTCTGCTTCCTCTTCTTCTCCCCCACATCGTGGACCATCTGTACGGAAGGATACATCTCGCTGCCCACGTCGTAGCAGATCCGTCTGCAGTGGATGGCGGATTCATAGTGGACCGGAAGATCGGAATGGTCCTTCAGGTACTCGTACATGGCGTCGGTGTTATGATAGCCTCCCGCTTCGTTGCCCAGACTCCACATGATGATGGCGGTGTTGCTGTGGATCTTGTCTCTCTGATAGAGACGGGAGATGCGGTCCAGGTAGTGGGCCTGCCACCTGGGATCATGGCTGATGGAGTTATAGGTGGGCGGAATCTGATGGGCAAAGGTGCCGTGGGTCTCCAGATCGTTCTCGTCCACGATGTAGACGCCCATCTCGTCCGCCAGCTCCAGAAGGAGCGGATCGGGCGGATAATGGGAAGTGCGGATGGTATCGATATTGAACTGCCTGCAGATCCTCACGTCCCTTTCGATCTCTTCCGGCGTCATGGTATAGCCGTTTGTCGGGGTGGAGTCGTGATGGTTCACGCCCTTGAACTTGATCTTCCTTCCGTTGACCAGGAAGACATCGCCCCGAATCTCCACAGTTCTGAAGCCGATCCTTTCCTTTACGCAGGAGGTGGCGGTCTCAAAGTAAACGGAGTAAAGGACCGGCGCCTCTGCGTTCCACTCGGCCACATCCAGGTCTTCGAAGGTGACTTCTGCCAGCTTGCCCATGGTGGAGGCGGTCTTAGTCAGCTTGAGGTTCCCGCCTTCCAGAGTGAAGGTCACGGCGGTGTCGGTCAGAGTCTTGGCCCGGAGGGTAAGGCTGTAGGTCTCTCCTCTTTTTTCTGTCCTGGCGTCCAGATCCGTAAAGTCGGTTTCGTCGGAGATCCGCAGAAGGACGTCTCTGAAGATGCCGTTGTTTCGGAACATATCCTGGTCCTCCAGGTAGGTCCCGTTGCACCAGCGGTGGACCGCGGCCACCAGCTCGTTGGAGCCTTCCTTAAGGCAGCCGGTCAGATCGAACTCCGCCGTGTTGTGGGCTCCCTCGGAATAGCCGATGAACTGTCCGTTGACATAGAGGTCCAGGCAGGAAGCCACGCCCATAAAGGAGATCACGAAGTTCTTTGAGGCGTCTTCGACGTCTATAAAGCGGCGGTAGATGCCCACGAAGTTGTATTCCTCCCCGGGGTCCTTATAGCGCAGGGAAATGCCCTGGTCGCATCCTATCCAGGAAAAGACCTTTCCCACCTTTTCTGTGGTGGGAATGACGGGAGGATGATAGGGGAACTGGTAGCGGATGTTGGTATAGAAGGGCCTGTCGTAGCCCCGGAACTGCCAGCAGGACGGAACGTCGATCTTTTCAAAGTCCGTCTGGTCCGTGTCCAGGACCTGCGGCACCTGGGCCGGCAGGGGATAGAAGCGGAAATCCCACTCGCCGTTCAGGCAGATGACTTTTTCGGATCTGTACCGTTTTTCTTTCAGCGATACCGCATCCGCCCGGGCCCTGTCCGGATAGGGAATGAAATAGGTGCGTCCGGGCAGCTTGTTTACCTCGAACACCTGAAAGTTGCAATAGTTGTCTGTATTCAGCTGGTACTGCATAGTCCCTCCTTTGTGAGAATGGCTTTCTTCCATGCGATGATCAGGCCATGCTGTTTCTTAGTCCTGTTCTTTAGTATAGCATTACGGGGCGTCCGGATTTCTCTCCTGCCGCAAACGGTATGTTTTCCTGCAAGAACTGCCGGTCCTTACTTTGCGGACCGGAAGATCCCTGCCGCCAGGGGCATGAAGGCAGTCAGCAGGATCTGGCCCAGGACCATGCAGGCAATGACCTCGCCGATCCCCACCGTCAGCATCAGGTAGGGAATGCCGCCGGGGATATGATAGGCGTAGGTCAGGACAAAGGGCACGATCAGGGTGTTGGCGATGACGGGGGGCAGGGTGCAGAGAAAGCGGTGCCCTTTCAGCATCCGGGTGCCCAGGGTCCCTAAAAGGGTGGCCAGGGTCCCGAAGATGATATCCGGCAGGGCGCAGCCCGTCAGGATATTGGACAGAAGGCAGCCCACGGCAAGGCCGGGGACCGCTGCCGAAGTAAAGAAGGGCAGTACGGTCAGAGCCTCGGAAAAGCGGACCTGAATGGCCCCGCTGGCCAGGTTGACGCTGGCTGCCAGCACCGTCAGGACCACGTAGGCGGCCGCTATGGCCGCGCCGTTCACCAGGCGCAGGGTCTTCAGATCCCTGCTGTTTCTTTCTTCCACGACAGTCTCCTTTCAGGCTCAGACTGACAGAGCGTTGATATAGCGGATGGCCGAAAGAGCCGCGGAGGCACCGTCCGCACAGGCGGTGACCACCTGACGCACGCTCTTGCTGCGGCAGTCCCCCGCCGCAAAGATGCCGGGGGTCCTGGTGACGCAGGATTCGTCGCTGTCAAAGTAGCCCCAGTCGTTGAGATCCGCCAGGTCCTTATAGGCTTCGTTCTCGGGGATCAGGCCGATGGCCACGAAGAGGCCGTCGCAGGTGATGGTAAAGGGTTCCTTTCCTTCCTGGGTCACTTCCACGCCGGTCAGCTCCCCGCCCTTTGTCACAAGACCCGTCACCTTTACGCCGGTCAGGGCCCTGACATTGTCACGGGCAAAGAGGATCTTCTGCAGGCTCTCCTCGCCGGTAAAATACGGCAGGTCCTGCAGCATGATGACTTCCTTGCATTTCTCGGACAGAAGAATGGCTTCCTGAAGGGCAGAGTTGCCGCCGCCTGCCATGCAGACGGTCTTTCCGGCATAAAAATCTCCGTCGCAGACCGCACAGAAGGAGATGCCTTCGCCCACCAGGTCTTCCTCTCCGGGCAGTCCCAGCATCCTGTGCTTTACGCCGTTGGCCAGGATCACGGCCCTGCCTTCAAACTGACTTTCCCCTTCGGTGGTGACCACCTTGACATCGCCCCTGTCCTCTACGGAGACCACCGTATCGATTTCGATCTCCGCTCCCTGGCCCAGGATCTGGTCCAGCATCTTTTCGGCAAACTCATTGCCGGAAAGGGAAGCAAAGCCGGGGATGTTCTCCACCTTGGGAGAATGGGTGATCTGGCCGCCGAAGCCGTCCTTTTCGATGACCAGGGCTGATTTTCCGTTCCGCACGGCGTAAAGGGCCGCGGTCATGCCGGCAGGGCCGCCGCCTACAACGATTACATCATACATTTTTATTTCTTCCTTTCTTACATACAAAGAGGGCCCTGCCTTCCGCATCTTCTGCGCTTTCCGCAGGGCCCTGATCAGTTCATCTGTTTTTTCTACTATAGCACATCGGGCTTTCCTTTTGGGTTTTATTTTCCCCTGAAGCAGGAAGGCACCTCCCCGGAAAAACACGGGAAAGGGGGTAAAAAAGAGCTCATGAAGACCTTTCGGTCTTCATAAGCTCTTTCACTGTACGTCTTTATATTCCTGCTTCTTACGCTCTCTTCTTCAGCCATCCTCTGATATCGGATACGCCTCTGAACTTCTCGAACTCGTCGCCGTTCATGACGACCAGGGTGGGAGCCTGCTTGATGCCGAACTTTCCGACCAGGTCCTTTTCCTCATTGGCGTTGAGAGCCGTGTATTCGATGCCTTCCTTGTCCAGAAGAGCGGCTGCCGCCTTGCAGTTGGGGCAGGTAGGTGTCTTGAACAGAAGGACTCTGACGGCCTTCTCCTGTACGGGCTCTGCCTCGGGAGCGGATACCTGCGTCACGGCCTCGGGCCTTTCGTCCACGGGTGCCGGAAGAGGTCCCACGTGGCCCAGTACGGAATGACCGATGTTGTAGACCTTGCGGTCCTTGTACTCCTGGGCCTTGCCGTCGTTCCAGTTCTGAACGGGACGGTAGTAGCCTGTGATCCGGCTGTATACCTCGGTCTTGCGGCCGCAGATGGGGCAGGTGAACTGCTCGCCTGTCAGATAGCCGTGGTCCCTGCATACGGAGTAGGTAGGGGACATGGTGTAGTAAGGCAGCTTGTAGTTCTCTGCGATCTTGCGGACCAGGTTTGCTGCGGCCTTCCAGTCCGGAAGCTTCTCGCCCAGGAAGGCGTGGAAGACGGTGCCGGAGGTATAGAGGGTCTGCAGATCGTCCTGGATATCCAGTGCGGAGAAGACATCCTCCGTGTAGCCTACGGGCAGGTGGGAGGAATTGGTGTAGTAGGGAGTACCGTTCATGTTTGCGGTGATGATGTCGGGATAAAGTTCCTTGTCATGCTTTGCGAAACGGTAGGTGGTGGACTCTGCGGGTGTTGCCTCCAGGTTGTAGAGGTCGCCGTACTTCTCCTGATAGTCGGACAGTCTCTCACGCATGTGGTTGAGGACTTCCCTGGTGAAGCGCTGGGTCCTTTCGTCGGTCAGGTCTGCCCTGAGCCACTTGGCGTTCAGGCCCACTTCGTTCATGCCGATCAGGCCGATGGTGGAGAAGTGGTTGTTGAAGGTGCCCAGATATCTCTTGGTGTAGGGATAGAGGCCCTGCTCCAGCAGTCTTGTGATGACGGTCCTCTTGGTCTTCAGGCTCCTTGCGGAAATGTCCATAAGGTAGTCCAGACGCTTGTAGAAGTCCACCTCGTTCTCGGCCAGGTATGCGATCCTGGGCATGTTGATGGTGACAACGCCGATGGAGCCGGTGGATTCGCCGGAGCCGAAGAAGCCGCCGGATTTCTTGCGCAGCTCTCTCAGATCCAGACGCAGTCTGCAGCACATGGAGCGGACATCGCTGGGCTCCATGTCGGAGTTGATGTAGT
>CAMOGQ010000139.1 GCA_946614165.1 uncultured Lachnospiraceae bacterium | reverse complement strand
ACGTCAAGAAGGCCTGGTGGCAGAAGTTCGTGCAGGAGAGCCCCGAGAACGTAGGTGTTGACTGCGCGATCCTCATGAACCCCCGCACTTGGGTGGCCAGCGGTCATCTGGCAGGCTTTTCCGATCCTCTTATGGACTGCAAGAGCTGCGGCGAGCGTTTCCGTGCCGACAAGCTGATCGAAGACTATGCCCAGGAGCATGACATGACCCTGGACGGCAGCGTCGACGGCTGGACCGCCGACGAGATGATGAGCTTTATCCACAAGTTCGAAGTTCCCTGCCCTTCCTGCGGCAAGCACAACTTTACCGACATCCGCCAGTTCAACCTGATGTTCAAGACCTTCCAGGGCGTTACGGAAGATTCTTCCGCTACCGTTTACCTGCGTCCCGAGACCGCTCAGGGTATCTTTGTAAACTTCAAGAACGTCCAGAGGACCTCCCGCAAGAAACTGCCCTTCGGCATCTGCCAGATCGGCAAGTCCTTCCGCAACGAGATCACTCCCGGCAACTTCACTTTCAGGACCCGTGAGTTCGAGCAGATGGAGATGGAGTTCTTCTGCGAGCCCGACACTGACCTCGAGTGGTTCGCATACTGGAAAGATTTCTGCTGGAACTGGCTCATGAAGCTCGGCCTTAAGCCCGAGGAGACCAGAATGAGAGATCACGACAAGGAAGAGCTCTCCTTCTATTCCAAGGCAACGACCGACATCGAGTTCCTCTTCCCCTTCGGCTGGGGCGAACTCTGGGGCATCGCTGACAGGACCGACTATGACCTGACCCAGCACCAGAATGTATCCGGCGAGGATATGAGCTATTTCGACGATGTCAAGAAGACCAAATATATCCCTTACGTTGTAGAGCCTTCACTGGGCGCTGACCGCGTAACACTGGCTTTCCTCTGCGCAGCTTACGACGAGGAGGAACTCGAGGGCGGCGACAAGAGAACCGTCATGAGATTCCATCCCGCGCTGGCACCTGTCAAGGTCGGCGTTCTGCCTCTTTCCAAGAAGCTCGGCGCTGAGGCTTTCGAAGTCTACAAGAACCTGAGCAGGAAGTTCAACTGCGAGTACGACGACAGAGGCAATATCGGCAAGAGATACAGAAGACAGGACGAGATCGGCACGCCTTTCTGCGTGACCTACGATTTCGATTCCGAGACAGACAAGTCCGTGACCATCCGCATGAGAGACAGCATGGAGCAGGTCCGTGTTCCGATCGCTGAACTGGATGCATGGTTCGCTGACAAGTTTGATTTCTGATCTGTATTTTGGAGGAAAGAATAACAATGCAATATTACGGCGTAAACGAACTTCGCGAAATGTTCCTGAAGTTCTTTGAGAGCAAGGGACACCTCAGACTGAACAGCTTCTCTCTGGTGCCCCACAATGACAAGAGCCTTCTGATCATCAACTCGGGAATGGCTCCCATGAAACCTTATTTCACAGGCGAGGAGATCCCGCCCAGAACGCGCGTGACGACCTGCCAGAAGTGCATCCGCACGGGCGACCTTGAGAATGTCGGTAAGACTGCGAGACACGGCACTTTCTTCGAGATGCTGGGCAATTTCTCTTTTGGCGACTACTTCAAGAAAGAGGCGATCCCGTGGGCGTGGGAGTTCCTGACCGAGTGGGTCGGACTCGATCCCGACAGACTCTATCCTTCAGTCTATGAAGGAGATGATGAAGCCTATAACATCTGGCTCAACGATATGCATATCCCCGCGGACAGGATCTACAAATTCGGCAAGGAAGACAACTTCTGGGAGCACGGCTCAGGCCCCTGCGGCCCCTGCACCGAGATCTATTATGACCGCGGCGAAAAGTACGGCTGCGGAAAGCCTGACTGTACCGTAGGCTGCGAGTGCGACAGATACATGGAAGTATGGAACGTCGTATTCTCCCAGTTCAACAACGACGGCCACGGCAACTATACCGATCTGGTCCAGAAGAACATCGATACCGGCATGGGACTGGAGCGACTGGCAGTGGCTGTCCAGGACGTGGACTCCATCTTTGACGTGGACACCATCCGTGCCCTCCGCGACGAGATCTGCCGCATGGCAGGCAAAGAATACGGCGTGGACTATGATACCGACGTTTCCATCCGTATCGTGACAGATCACATCCGTTCCGCTACCTTCATGATCTCCGACGGCATCATGCCCACCAATGAAGGCAGGGGCTATGTCCTTCGCCGCATCATCCGCCGTGCCATCCGCCACGGCAGAAAGCTGGGCATCCAGGGCTCCTTCATGGAAGAACTGGCCAAGGCTGTCATCGAAGGCTCCAAGGGCGGCTATCCCGAGCTGGAGACCAAGAGGACCTTTATCCTCAAGAACATCGCCGGCGAAGAAGAGAAATTCGACAAGACCATCGACCAGGGCCTTTCCATCCTGGCAGGTCTGATCGATCAGATGAAGGAAGAGGGCAGGACTGTCCTGGACGGCCCCAACGCCTTCCGTCTCTATGATACTTACGGTTTCCCCATCGAATCCACCCAGGAAGAGCTGGAAGAGAAGGGTCTTTCCGTAGATCTGGACGGCTTCTACAAGGCCCAAAAGGAACACCGCGAAAAGGCAAAGGGCTCCTGGCACAAGACCAGCATGTCCGGCGCAGAAGCCACCGTATACGATGAAATGGACGCTTCCGTCAACTCCTGCTTCGAAGGCTACGACAGGCTGGAGGAAGAAGCCAGGATCACCTACATGACTTCTGACGGCGAGATCCAGGACGCTCTGACCGACGGCATGGAAGGCTCCATCATTACCGACGTGACGCCTTTCTACGGCACCATGGGCGGACAGTCCGGCGATATCGGTACCATCGTATCTCCCGAAGGCGAGTTCGTCGTTAAGGAGACCCAGCATGTGGCCGGCTCCAAGATCGCCCATATCGGAACCGTTACAAAGGGCATGTTCAGGACTGGCGACAGCGTTACCATGAAGGTGGATGCCGAAAACCGCATGAAGCCCTGCCGCAACCATTCCGCCACCCACCTGCTGCAGAAGGCCCTCAGGGATATCCTGGGCGACCACGTGGAGCAGAAGGGCTCCTATCAGGATGCCGACAGGACCAGGTTCGACTTCAGCCACTTCCAGGCGATGACTTCCGAAGAGATCAGGGCCGTGGAGAAGGCTGTCAATGACAGGATCGCCGCAGCGGCTCCTGTAGAGACAAAGGTCATGGGCATCGAAGAAGCCAGAAAGTCCGGCGCCATGGCTCTGTTCGGCGAGAAGTACGGCGAAGAAGTCCGTGTGGTCTCCATGACAGATTCCGTAGAGCTCTGCGGCGGCACCCATGTAAAGAACACCAGCCAGATCGGCCAGTTCAAGATCCTTTCCGAAAACGGCATAGCGGCAGGCGTAAGACGTATCGAAGCCATCACCGGCACCAATGTGACTGCCTACTACCAGAACCTGGAAGAGGAAGTGAACGCTGCGGCAGCCCTCTTAAAGGCGACTCCGGCTACCCTGGCAGACCATATCAGAAAGCTTCAGGAAGAGCTGAAGGCCGTCAGAAGCGAGAACGAGTCCCTGAGGAACAAGGAAGCTCAGGGCGCTCTGGGCGACGTTATGAACAAGGTAGTGGAAGTCTCCGGCGTCAGGTTCCTGGCAGCGGCTGTCAAGGACGTAGACATGAATGAGCTCCGCAACCTGGGCGATCAGCTGAAAGAGAAGATCGGCAGCGGCGTGATCCTTCTCATCTCCGACAAGGACGGCAAGGTATCCATGATGACCATGGCTACCGACGATGCCGTGAAGAAGGGCGCCCACGCGGGCAACCTGATCAGGGCCATCGCAAAGGAAGTCGGCGGAGGCGGCGGCGGCCGTCCCAACATGGCACAGGCCGGCGGCAAGAACCCTGCAGGCATCCCCGCTGCACTGGAGAAGGCAAAAGAAGCACTGGCAGGTATGATCAAATGATCAGAAGAGCCGAAAAAAGGGATATTCCCGAGCTGGCAAGACTTCTTTATCAGGTAAACAACGTACACGCCAAGGGCCGTCCGGACCTGTTCCGGATGGACCAAAGAAAGTACAACGATGAAGATCTTTCCCTGATCCTGGAGGACCAGGGAAAGGCCGTCTTCGTCCTGACAGAGGACGATCGGGCTGTAAAGGGCTATGCCTTCTGCCTCTTCGAGATCTACGAAGGCGACCACAACATGGTGGACAGGAAGACGCTCTACATCGATGACATCTGTGTGGACGAAGAATGCCGGAGACAGCATGTGGGAGAAGACCTCTATCATCACGTACTTGCCTTTGCCCGGGAAAATGGCTTCTACAACGTTACCCTCAACGTCTGGTCCTGCAATCCGGGCGCCCGCCTTTTCTATGAAAAGATGGGCCTTACCCCCTACAAGACCTGTATGGAGGTCATACTTTAAGACACTTTTTGAAGAAAAAGCGGGAGAAACTATTTCAACAAAAAGTTTCTTGTTGACGAATGACCGAAGTATGATATAATTCAATATGTGTGTTTTTGAAACATATAAAAATAATTATTAACCCAGTCAGTTCAAAACCTGAAGGGACTGAAGGGAGGGTAGTGTAAGTGTCTAGCGTAATTGTAAAAGAGAACGAAACTCTGGACAGCGCTCTTCGCCGCTTCAAGAGAAGCTGCGCCAAGGCCGGCATCCAGCAGGAAATTCGTAAGAGAGAGCATTACGAGAAGCCTAGCGTAAAGCGTAAGAAAAAGTCTGAAGCTGCTAGAAAGCGTAAGTATAACTAAATGCTGATGAGTTGTATGAGGGTCCCCTGCTTCGCAGGGGATCCTTTTTACTTAGAGGCAGCAGCTGCGGACGGTATCCTTTTGAACAGATTTATGGTATATATGTAAATGTCCGGCCTTCGGACAGCTGCCTTACACAGACTGAACTCTCTGCAGAGGAAACCAATGAAGCTTTTTCTGTATCTTCTGGGAGCACTGATCCTGCTGGGTCTGACGGTTCTCGTGATTGACAACAACCGGTTTGTCATAAGAAAATATAAGATCAGCGGGTCCCGGGTGAAGAAACCCCTCAGGATCGCTTTTCTGACGGATCTGCACGAGAATGCCTACGGCAGGGACAACAGGACCCTTTCGGAAGCCATCCGGATTGCAGAGCCGGACCTGATTCTGATCGGGGGCGATCTGATCGTTTCCTCCACGGCCGGAAAGAAGAAAAACTGGATCCGCCATACGTCCTCACTTATGAAAGGCATCCGGGGGATCTGTCCCATCTACTATGTGGACGGCAACCATGAGATGCGGCTCAGGGATCCCGAATATGATCTGGAGTCCTGCTACAGGGAAGTGGAAAAGGTCATGAGAGAGGCTGGGGGCCTTCCCCTTCATAACCGGAAAGTCTGCCTGGAGGAATACGGAATCAGCCTTTACGGGCTGGAACTGGACAAAGACTGCTACCGGCGCTTCCATCTGAAGGACCTGAAGCCTTCCGACATCGAAAAGAAGACCGGAAGGGCAGATCCCGGCCGCTTCAACCTGCTTCTTACCCATAATCCCGACTATTTCAGTGTCTATGCCCTCTGGGGAGCCGACGCGGTCCTGTGCGGCCACGTGCACGGCGGGATCGTAAGGATCCCTTTTACCAGGCAGGGCGTCATCAACCCCTGCTTCCGCCTCTTTCCCCGCTACTGCGGCGGCAGATACGAAACGGAAGAGGGAGAAGGACAGCGCAGGCACCATGCCTCCATGATCCTCAGCTGCGGCCTGGGTATGCATACACTGCCCGTCAGAGCATTCAATCCGGCGGAGCTTTCCGTCATCGATATTGTTCCGGAATCCTGATTTATGAATAATGTGACACCCATACCGGTCAGACTGGAGGCTTTCGAAGGCCCTCTGGACCTGCTCCTGCATCTGATCGACAAGAACAAGATCAATATATATGATATCCCGGTCTCCGAGATCACAGACCAGTACCTGGATTATGTGCAGCAGATGAAGGAAGAGAAGCTGGAGGTGGCAAGTGAATTTCTTGTCATGGCGGCCACTCTGCTGGACATAAAAAGCCGCATGCTCCTGCCCCGGGAGGAAGAGGAGGATGAGGAGGAAGAAGGAGATCCCAGGGAAGAACTGGTCCAGCGCCTGCTGGATTATAAGCTGACAAAATATCAGTCGGAGGAGCTGAAGGACAAAAGCCTGGAGGCCTCCAGGAATGTGTTCCGCGAGCAGGACCTGCCCCGGGAAGTCAGGGATTATCAGCCTCCCGTAGACTATGACGAACTTCTGGGAGATACCACCCTGAAGAATCTGACCAGGATCTTCGAGGATGTTTTAAAGCGTCAGAAGAACCGTATGGATCCGGTCAGGAGCACCTTCGGCAGGATCAGAAAAGAAGAGGTCAGCATTGAAGAGAGAACGGAGCAGCTGCTTGAATATTTCAAGAGCCATTCCGGGACCAGCTTCAGAGCCCTTCTGGAGGGGCAGAGGACCAGGCAGTCCCTGATCGTCACCTTCCTGGTCCTTCTGGACTTCATCAAGTCCGGCATCGTGCATATCCGCCAGAATGACACCTTCGGCGAGATCGAGATCTTTGCCGGGGCCCTTCCCGCGGGCGGCATGGGGCCTCAGGAGACCATGCCCAGCAACAAGGCAGAGGCAAGAGCTCTCCGGAAGGCCCAGAGACAGAAGGAGAAGCTGGAAGCCGCAAAAACAGCGGCAGAGAGCAGTGACGAAGAAAGCAGGCCGCAGAACCCGGAGACAGAGTCTTTTTCCGTCTCCGGAGGAAAGACGGTCCCGGAAACAGCCTCCGCCTATAAGCCCAGAGTGGTCCTTTCCCAGCCGGGACAGGGCAGGGGGCAGGACCAGCTGAGAGACACGGAGGTCTATATCGTGACCAGGGTGTCCGAAAAGTCATCGGAGGAGGACAGTCTAAATATAGAAGAAACCCCTTCGGAAAAGGCGGATGAGGAGAAGGAGACCTTTGCGGAAAACAGAGCAGCAGAGTCCGGGAAGCAGTGCCCCGAGGAAGAAGAAACAGGCCCTGCCGCAGAAACGGATGTATATGAGGATGCCCCGGAAGAAGACGGAGAATCCGTGGAAACAGAGGAATCCGACGTGTATCGACTGATCCGGTCAAAGGACTGGGAGACAGTCCTGGACGAATATATGGAGGACGAGGGCCTGGCGGAGCTTCTTGAAGAGGAAAGCCGGAGCACAGAGGATGCACCTGCAGCAGACCCTTCCTCCGAAGAACAGGCCGCTTGGGAAGAGGAAGATTCTTCCTGGCCGGAGAAAGAGACCTCTGAAGAAAGATATGCCCCGGAAGAGATTTCCGCATCCCAGGAGGAAGAAGGAACCGGAAAAGCCGCAGAGGATACCTCCGAAACAGAAGAGGAGGACCTGCCTTTATCTGACAACGGGGAGGAAAAAGAGGAAGCGCAGAGCACAGAGGATGCGCCTGCAGAGGGCCTTACCATCGGGGAACAGTCCCCGGAGGAGCAGGAAGATCCTTTCTGCGGGAAGAAGGAGACCTCTGAAGAAATATATGCCCCCGAAGAGACTGCCGCTTCAGCGGAGAAAGAAGGGACCGGGAAAGCCGTAGAGGACCTGGCTGAATCGGAAGAGATGCCTGCCGGAGAGGCTTCTGACAGGAAACTTTCTCTTCCGGAGCCGGAAGAAATACTTGACAGGGAGCTATTTGAAGAGCAAGATACGGCAGTGGAAGCATCTGCCTGCCGGGAGGCGCCTGCCGCCCTGGAGGAATCTGAGACAGGCAGGGACAGAGAAGAAATGTTAGAAACCGCTTTGCCGGCTGAGAAGCCGGAAAGTCAGACAGAAGATCTGTCTGAAGGAACTGCGGAGGAAGAATGGAAAAAAGTCAGATACCTGCAGCCATCGAGGCTGTACTTTTCG
>CAMOGQ010000138.1 GCA_946614165.1 uncultured Lachnospiraceae bacterium | reverse complement strand
AATACATAGCTTTCTTCCTTTCCGGCACCCTGCAGGGTACCCTCTCCAGTATACCCTGCCCTGCAGCGCCCTGCAATTCCGGCGATTCATTTCTTCATATATACAGCGGACCTCCGGCCGAAACCATTGAAAACAACGCTGCTGAATTGGGACGCCCTGTAAAATATCTGACATCCCCCAGTATAAAGAAGGAAGATGAAGCTAAAGCATTCCTCCAGTCTGATCCTGCCCGTGAAGGACTGATCTGCGTTCTGAAGACATTGGAAGCCTGCAGGACAGCAAAAGTCTACGGAAGCGACAACGGAAAACTTGTTGTAAAAACTGTAAACAACAAATGTCTCCACTACTGCCTCTGCTATCTGGACAGGGAATACGGCTTCATGTTTGTGAAGATACAATCATGGTTTCCCTTCAACATCCAGGTCTATATGAACGGCAGGGAATTGATGAAGCATGTCTTTGATGAAAACGGCATCTCCTGCAAATGCTATAACAATTCCTTCACCGACATCAGCGACACGGCAAAGGCACAGGAACTTGCGGACAAATTTGACGCTTCAAAGCTCTCCAGGCATCTTGACGGCTTTGCCAGATCCATCAACCCATTTCCTGATACTGATATAAAAACATTCGGGAAGGGCTGCTACTGGTGTGTAAATCAATGCGAGTTCTGGGCCGATATCATGTTTAAGGAACGTTCATTCCTCGAGGATATATATCCATCGCTGGCCCATCACGCATTCTTTGATTTTACCTGCACCGATGTCTTTAACTTTCCGGGGCGGAAACCGGACCCGCGGTTTCAGGGAGAAGCAGTCTCCGATTACAAAGACCGTCCCGTTGGCTGCAGGGTAAAGTTCAAGATGAAGTCCAACAGTATCAAAATGTACGATAAGATCAGTGTGCTCCGCGTAGAGACTACGATCAATGATCCCCGTGAATTCAAGATATTCGGAACGGTGCATCATCGTGATGGTACCGAATCAAAGCAGTGGAAGCCAAAGGGGAAAGGTATTGCCAATCTTTACCGTTATGCCGAGATTTCAAAAGCATGCAATACGAGATACCTTGATGCCATGGTCGATATTGTACCGGTCAAGTCCACGCTGAAGGAAGTCGTCCTGATCATGGAAACAGTCTGCGATGGACGCTATCTTGTGCAGGGTTTAAAAAACAAGGATATACGATACAAAATCTTCCCGGACATAAAAGACCAGAAAAAGCAGAGTTCGCGTACAAGCAGGATCCTGAAAAAGCTCCGTCAGCATGGTCTCATTAAAAAAGTACCGAGATCAAGGCGTTATCACGTCACGTCAAAAGGTCACCGCGTAATGGGCGCACTGATTGAAATCCGACACAAGGAATATCCTATCCTTGCAGCGAAAAAGGCATAGCAGCCAGGCCAATCCAATAACAGATACAGTAGCCGATTTGCATCGGCATTATTGTTATGCTCTGAGAAGAAAATACTTTGATAAAGTTATAGTTTTAGTGGGTTAATAACATATATGCTTTTGCGTTCCTAATCTTTCTTTAATCTCAGCCTGTTATGATGGATGCAGAAAGAAAAAACGGGCATAAAGAGAGCCCCCGGACGAAAGGAGGACATGCAATGAAGAAAAAAAGAACAGGCAGGATCCTGGCCGCCCTGGCCCTGGCCCTCTCCCTCATCTGTACCCTTCCCCTGCCGGCCCTGGCCGCGCCGCCCCGCCTGGAAGAGGTAGAATACAGGGGAAACGGCATCGTGGAAGTGGAATTTCTCAAAAAGGTCAGTTACAAGGACGCCAAAGTGACGGTGACAGGCGATGACGGAAAGATCTGCAGAGTTTCCGTCACCGCAAAGGACAAAGACGATCTGACCTTTAAGATCAGGGACTATAAGGAGGGAGCATCCTACACCTTCACCATCAGCGGGGTCCGCAGGAAGGGAACAAAAAAATACGGCAGCGTTTCGGGCACTGTCACCATCCCCGCCCCACCAAAGACCGTATCGAAAAAAAGAGCCATGGCCATGGCCCTGGACCACGCACAAAAGACCCTGGGGGCATCCGCCTTCAGGGAGAAAGAGATCGAAAAGGACAGCCTGAGAGGCGTTCCCGTCTGGGACATCGAATTCAGGGGAAAGATCGGCGGCAGATGGTACGAATTCGACTATGAAATAGAAAGAGCCGGCGGAAAGATCCTCCGCTGGAAATACGAAAGAGACTGATCCGGAAGATACGTAAGGAAATAAAGGAAAGGTAAATGAATGCGAAGAGAGGCAGGGCGCGGGGCCCTGCCTCTCTTTTCTCTTACTTCTTTCTCTTCTCTTACTTCTTTCTCTTCTCTTACTTTTTTCTCTCTCCGCTTACTTCTTTCTCCCTCCGCTTTCTTCTGCTCTCTTATTTCTGTTTTTCTGATCTCCCGCGGTCCTTCCGGTTTTCTCATTCTTCCTGCTCTTACTTTTTCCTGGAAAGGGTGGCAAAGAAGCAGGGAACGCCCCGCTCCTGCAGAAAGCCGGATCCGTTGGTATCCGAATAAAGATCCAGCAGTTCGAAGCCGGCGCGCAGCTGGCCCCCGATCTGCTCTTCGATGGAATGGGAGAACTGCACGCCCCCGTCTTCTCTTTTCAGAGCTTCCATCTGATCGGGATTCTTCAGGGGGTCGAAGGGAAGGCGGCCCGTGATGCGGCTCTCGTCCTGGTCCCAGAAGAGGAAGTTGATGCCGTTGTCCAGGCCCGCCATGAGAAGGCCGCCCGTCTTAAGGACTCTGGCGCATTCCTTCCAGACATGGTCCACGTCCCGGATATAGCAGTTGGATACCGGGTGGAAGATGATATCGAAGGAGGCGTCCTCAAAAGGCAGGGTCTTTGTCATATCCGCCCGGACCATCTCTATGGCATAGCCCTCTCTCTCAGCCACATCCCTTTCGCTCTCCAGCTGCTTCTCCGAATAGTCGAGCACCGTGCAGGAAGCCCCGGCCGCCGCAAAAAGAGGCATCTGCTGGCCCCCTCCTGAAGCAAGGCCCAGGACCCTCTTTCCCGAAAGGTCCGGGAACCAGGTCCGGGGCACCGGCTTTACCGGAGTCAGGACCATCTGCCAGTCTCCCTCAAGGGCTTTTTTATATTCCTCATGGGAGATGGGCCGGCCCCATTCCCAGCCTTCCTCCACCCATCTGTCGATGGCCCCTGCGTTCAGGTCGCTGCAGCGGGCCATGTCCGCTTCCCACTGGTCCCGGGTCAGGCTGCTCACAAATCCCGTTCTCTTTTCATGCATCAGAGGAACGTCCAGATCCCTGGAGGTCCACTGATAGCGGAAGCCCGCCTTCTCCTGGACCCTCCTGGATCTCTCATTCCCTTCATAGCAGCCGCACCAGATCCTGGTCATGTTCAAGTCCTCGAAGCCGTGGCGGATCATCTCCAGGGCCGCTTCGGTCATAAGCCCCTTTCCCCAGAAGGGCTTTCCCAGCCAGTAGCCCAGCTCGCACTCGTCTTCTTTGTCCGTCATGTCCGTATGGCCCCTGAGCTTTAACTCGATGCAGCCGACGGGCCCCGTTTTTCCTTTCAGGCACAGGGCGTAGCATTCGGGCCCGTTAAAGACATGGCGGATCACCTCCAGGCTCTCCTCCGGGCTCTTATGGGGCGGCCATCCGGCGATGGGGCCCACGGACGGGTCGCAGGCACAGGCATAGAGATCTGGCGTATCGCCCTCCTGCCAGGGGCGGAAAACAAGTCTTTCCGTTTCCATCTGTCTCATGTTTCGTTTCCTTTCTCTGTAAAGAAATCAAAGAGCCGGCTGTTGAAATCCGGTGCTTCCTCATAGGCGGCGTGGCCAAGGCCCGGATACATATGGATCCGGCTGCCGGGGATCTTCTCATGCATAAGAAGGGAGGCCTCCGGCCCCACGATGCGGTCCTCCTCTCCGCCCAGGATCAGGACGGGGCACCGGATCCGGGACAGGTCCCCCAGCCCGTCGAAGGAAAGGATGGCATCCGCATTTGCCAGAAAGCGCTCATAGGACCGGGGCTTTCCCACAAGCCCCAGAAGAGGATAGATCCTCCGGTAGTTTTTCAGAAGGGCCGGCGAATAGGACTTCTCCGCCGTGTCGATCATCAGGTCTCTGTGCCTGCCCTGGCTTGCCAGGGCGGCCCATTTCTCCACGTTCTCCCGGATCATGCCGTCTGCACGGGGAGAGGATACGGCAATGACCAGCTTTTCCACCATGTCCGGAAAGTCCTCCGCCAGGCACTGGGCGATCATGCCTCCCTGGGATACGCCGGCAAGGCAGACCTTATGAAGTCCCAGCCTTTTCAAGGCCAGGGCCTGGTCCCGGGCCATATCCCGGATGGAAGTTCCCCTTTTCAGGACGTCCTTCCTGCTGAACATATATAAAGTGAATTTTTCGAAAAAGGGCCGGTAGGGAGGCGCCAGAAGAAGGCCCTTTCCCTTCACGGTGGCAAGGCCGTCGGAAAGGCCCGGCAGAAGGACCAGGGGCTTTTCCCCGGATCCGAAGGATACATAGGACATACGGGTCCCGTCCATGGGGATACTTCCGTTTTTCACATTCCAAAGCATGGGAGAATCCTTTCTCTTTCTGATCTGTCTTTGCCTTCCTTCACCGGCGGTTCGTTTTTCCCGCCTGCAAACATTATAGCGCAGAGGGGCAGTGGTAATAAACATCCCCGGAATATAAAGAACGCAAGAAAATATAAGAAAAAAACAGGGAGCAGGCCCCGCCCTGAGGCGGTCCTGCTCCCTGACATATACCATATTTATTTACGGAAGGCTCTTTATATACTCCGTCAGAAGGAGGCGGTTATAGAAAGTATCCAGGCTTGAGATGACAAAGTCGGGTTCGATCCCGCCTTCCGGTCTGTAGAAAGTGCCTTCTCTGAAAACGCCGGTCTGCAGCGTCCCCGGGATCCTGTACTCCGCGCCGCTGGCTGTGGTGCACAGGCGGTCCAGAGAGCCGCCTCCCCCTGTGGCAGTGCCCAGCAGAGTGATGCCGGCCTTTCCCTTGACCGCGGCAGCCACAAGGCTGGCGCAGGAGAAGGAATTGCCGCTGGTCAGGACATAGACATGAACGGAATTCGGCAGGAGGTCCTTCCCGTCAAAGAGCCCGTCCAGGTTGACGTCGGCCCTGACGCCCGCGGCCGACAGAGAACCGGTCAGGGTATTTCTGACGCCGATCAGAACGCTGCCCCTGAGCCATGCTGCGGTAAAGACCGCCGCATCCACGGAGCCGCCCCTGCAGTTGGACAGATCCAGCACCACGTTCCTGATGGGGCTCCCGACCCTGGTGATCATCTGCTGGGCATGGGAGATCATCTCCACCGTGTCCCCCGGCGCATTCTTATCCGCCTGGGTATAATAATCACTTTTGTCCGCCGTGAAGGTATCGAAGGTGATGATGGCCGTGTCTTCCGTTTCTTCGTAATGGAGGACTCTTTTCCCTTCCCCCATGCCTGGATAGTATTTTTTCCTGGCCTTCACATAGGTCATGTCCTGCCCGGTCCTGGCGTTGGGATCCGAAAGGGCTCCCAGCGTGTTGTCCGCTTCCAGAGTGCTGCCTGTCAGCACCGATGTGGTCCTGAAGCCGCTGCAGGAGTCGTGAAAATATCTCAGGACCAGTCTTTTCAGGCTTTTGTCAAAGACAGCGGGATCAGTCCCGGAGAGATCCTCCGTCAGTCCTGTCTCGTTGAAGAAGTCTCCGAACCGGCTGATGCCGTGCTCCGTTTTCAGGCCGTAAAAAAGATCCAGGGAAAGGCAGAGTTCCTGATAGTTGAAATCCGCGAAGGCTTCGCTCATGGATCCCGCAGGCACGCTGTAGCGTCCCTTTACGAACTCGCCGCCCCAGGGCCCCACCAGAAGCTCCTGGCCGTTGAACACAGCCGCCTTTCCGGTCTGGGGAAGGAGCAGGTCGTTCAGGGTCTGCAGGGGCAGGAAGCACTCGCCGCCCTTTTCCATCACGCTGATGCCGTAGGCAGTCAGATCGATCTTCAGGACCTTTCCGCCTCTGCGGTCGTAGGACTCGCCGGTATCCTGCAGCAGCGCCCCGGCTCCGTCAGACCCGGTCTCGTCCAGGAGCATCCGACCCGTCATGGGGAGAACGGTGGTGGCGGCAGGTGAAATAAAGCGGTCATAGTCCAGAAATTCAATGGTATTGTCCCCGGTGCTGACAGCCATGTCGGACCCGTTGTCGGTGCGGGAGACCACAAAGCAGTGGTCGATGGCCTTCTCGATCTTGAATACAGGGGCTTCCCCGTCCTCATAGACAGAAGCCAGAAGGGGCATATATTCCGTCAGGGAGACGTAGGGGATGTCCGTGCCTTCGGCATAGACCATGCCGATCTCGCCCGTGACGGGATCGGTCCCGGCTTTTTTCTGCACTTTCCAGGGAATGCTGCTTACTGTGCCGGCAGGGTTCTGATCTTCTTCCGTTTCCGCGCTCTCCTCTGTCTGCGCCGTCTCCGCGGCCGCGACAGTATCCTGTGCCTGTGTTTCTTCCGGCGCCTGGGCCGTTTCCTCTCCGGGGAGGGCAGATGCCTCACCGCCTTCGGGCAGGGCAGTGCCTGCGGCCGTACAGCCGCTAAGGAGGGACAGGGCCAGGGAAGCTGCCGTCAGCAGGGCATAAATTTTTCTTCTCATAGATTCGTCTCCATCCGGTCCGGGGCGGGAAGCCCGCCGCCTGCCGGCGTTTCGGTCTCTGCCAGGCAGAGCCTTTTTCCTTCTTTCCTATTTTATCTGACCGTGAAATTTTATCGCAGTTTTCTGTCCGTGGCAAGTATAAGAATCCTGATCCCTGCCCGAAGGGAAGACAAAAGCCGGCCTGCCTCCAGGCAGACCGGCCCTGATTCTCTTTTCCCTGCCCGGACCCCTTATCCGGTCACGATGATCTCTCCGGCGGACAGAGGATCGTCTCTTATGATCTCTCCGACGGCAGGGACCCTGATGAATCCCTCCCGGGGATTTTTGATGCTGTCCACCGGGGTAAGGATCTCTGCCTCCACCTGGGACCTTTCAAAAGAAAGGTCGGTGCCGTACATGCGGCAGCCGATCAGCTTCAGTCCCCTGCAGTAGCACAGAGGCTGGGTGCCGATGATGGTGCAGTTCTCAAAGGTCACGTTTTCGCAGTACCAGGCCAGGTACTCTCCTTTGATCACACTGTCCTTTACCAGGACATTCTTCGCATGCCAGAAGGCGTCTTTGGTATCGAAATCACAGCCCGTAAACACGGAGTCCGTAATGTACTGGAAGGAATACTTTCCCTTCAGTTTTACACGTGAATTTCCGTAAAACTGAGATTTGAATTTTGAAACCTCATTTTTTATGGAGAGTTTTAAGTTCGGATAAGGGGTGTATTACCCCTTATCCTTAAGTGCTTCCTGAAGCTCCTTCTTTGTGCGTCTTCTACGCGGAGAACTGTCTTTTGAGCCTTCAGGACGTCCCGGTTTTCTTTTTTGCTGCTGCGTTATTCCGGACGATTCCTTTTCGAGAGTCTTTTTGTTTTTGCTTCCGGGAGGACGTCCCGGCTTTCGCTTCGGTTCCTGCTGTCCTCCATTATGAAGTTTCTGAGCAGCTTCACGCGCAAGAGTCTTCTTATTCTTGCTGCCGCGCGGTCTTCCCGGATGCCTTGCAGGATGTATCTCACCATCGTCTTCTGCGGGCTGCTCCGTGGCTTCTTCAGACCTGCTTCCTTTTTTCAGGGACTTTTTCAGCTTTCTGTGCGCTGTACGGATCTCTTCGGGAGTCCGGTGATACTGGGAAACGCCTTTTCCACGGGCTTTTTCCCGCTCATTTACATCTCCGGCTATTGTCTCGAATTCACTGGCGGTATAGCCCACCGATGCGAACAGCTTCGACAGCGGCTCCTTCAGGTTGTTAATAAACTTGGGGTTAGTCAAAAAATGTGTTGGTGTTTATCCATTGTCCGCGTAATGGGATAA
>CAMOGQ010000137.1 GCA_946614165.1 uncultured Lachnospiraceae bacterium | reverse complement strand
GCGTCTTTTTCAGGGATTTCGAGCACCTGAACTACTGGGGCAGGATCCCGGAGGAGCTGAAAAGGAACGGGGCTGAAGTTTACTACGGCGAGCACAACAGCGCATCCCCCGTTACAGGAAGCGCCAGGGAGCTGGAAAAAAGGATCATGGACATCGTCCGTGAAACGGGATGCGGAAAGGTAAACATCATAGCCCACTCCAAGGGAGGACTGGACGCCAGGGCCGCCATTGCCCTGACAGAAGCGGGCGCTCATGTGGCTTCCCTGACCACGATCAATACGCCCCACAGAGGCTGCGAATTTGCCGATTATCTCCTGGACGAGATCCCGGAGGCCGGGCAGAAGGCGGTGGCGGACGCCTACAACAAAGCGGCCGCAAAGCTGGGAGACCACGACCCGGATTTTCTGTCCGCGGTAAAGGATCTGACCGCTGAGAAATGCCGGGAAAGGAACGGGGTCATAAAGGATTCGCCGGACGTGTATTATCAGTCCGTGGGGTCCGTCCTCAGGGGCGCTTCCTCCGGACAGTTCCCCCTGAATTATACATACCATCTGGTGAAGTATTTCGACGGGGAAAATGACGGTCTTGTGGGAGCAGGCTCTTTTAAATGGGGAGAATCCTTCCGCATGGTCCCCGCGGGAAGTGGGAAAAGAGGCATTTCCCATGGGGATGTGATCGATTTAAACCGTGAGAACATTCCCGGCTTCGATGTCCGTGAGTTTTACGTACAGCTGGTAAAAGACCTGAAGGAGAGAGGCTTTTAGGGCCTGTGGCCGAAAGGGGAGGAAGGGCAGATGAAGCACAGGATCACCGTGACGGTGGAAGTCGAGAAAAAAGGACTTTTTGGAATTAAGCGCAAAGTCCCGGAAAAGCGGACCATCGAAGTAGACGAAAAGACTTACAGGAAACTGAAAAAGAAGAAGCCGGAGGCATTCAGCTTTGAGGAGCTGATGTTTTTTGAGTTTCTTGCAGGAGATGAGTAAAGGAAAGATCTATGGAAAGCAGACAGACAGGAAATGCGGCGGGCATATATGAAGAAAGAAAAGCCTGGTGGAAGGAAGCGGTGGTCTATCAGATCTATCCCAGAAGCTTTGCAGACAGCGACGGGGACGGGATCGGCGACCTGAACGGGATCACGGCCCATCTCCCCTATCTAAGGAAGCTTGGGATCGACGTCATCTGGCTCTCCCCGGTCTACCAGTCTCCCAACGACGACAACGGCTACGATATCTCGGATTACCGGGCCATCATGACAGAGTTCGGCACCATGGAGGATTTTGACAGGATGCTGGAAAGGGCCCATGCCCTGGGGATCCGGATCGTCATGGATCTGGTGGTCAACCATACCTCCGACGAACACAGATGGTTCGTGGAATCCAGCAGTTCCAGGGACAATCCCTTCCGGGACTACTATATCTGGAAGGAGCCCAGAGAGGGCAGAGAGCCCAACAACTGGGAGTCCTGCTTTTCCGGCTCTGCATGGCAGTATGACGAAAGGACCGGCATGTACTATCTCCACTGCTTTTCGAAGAAGCAGCCGGACCTCAACTGGGAGAATCCGAAAGTCCGGGAGGAGGTCTTTGACCTGATGGACTTCTGGTGCAGGAAGGGCATCGACGGCTTCCGCATGGACGTCATCAGCATGATCTCCAAAAATCAGGATTTCCCGGACGGTCCCATCAAGGACAACGGGGTATACGGAGACATGTTCCCCTACGTCTGCAACGGCCCCAGGGTCCATGAGTATTTAAAGGAGATGAACCGCAGAGTCCTTTCCCGCTATGATCTTATGACTGTGGGAGAGGCGGCCGGTGTGACCCTGGAGGAAGCCGCAAAGTATGCCTGCGCCGACGGGTCGGAGCTGAACATGGTCTTTCAGTTCGAGCATACGGACACAGTCCAGGGGGAAGGTTCCGTCATCGGCAAGTGGACCACCAGAAAGCCCCGGATGAGCGAGATCAGAAAAGTGCTCAACAAGTGGCAGCTCGGTCTGGAGGGCAGGGCATGGAATTCCCTTTACTGGGACAATCACGACCAGCCCAGGGCCGTATCCCGCTTCGGGAACGACTCGGAAAAGTGGAGAGTGGTCTCCGCAAAGATGCTGGCCGTCTGCCTCCACATGATGAAAGGGACCCCCTACATCTATCAGGGAGAAGAGATCGGTATGACAAATACGCGTTTCACTTCCCTTGAGGACTGCCGTGACATCGAAGAGATCAACGCCTACAGGCAGTATGTGACCAGGCTGAAGATCACCGACGATCAGACCATGCTTCGCTGCTTTGATACGGTAGCCAGGGACAATGCCCGTACCCCCATGCAGTGGGACGATTCAGAAAACGCGGGCTTTACCTCCGGCACCCCCTGGATCAGAGTCAATCCGAACTTCAAAACCATTAACGCAGAGGCTGCCCTGGAAGATCCCGATTCTGTCTTCTGGTTCTACCGTGACCTGATCCGTCTCCGTCATACATATCCCGTGATCGTATACGGCTCCTTTGAGCCTCTGATGGAGGAGAGCGAAGCGGTCTATGCCTACCGCAGAAGACTGGGAGACCAGGTCCTGACCGTCGCCTGCAACTGGACGGATAAAGACCAGGCCTGCGGCCTTTTCGAAGAGGGAGGAATGGATCTGATCTCAAACTATAAGACCCACAGAGAAGGGATCCTGGGACCTTATGAGGCCAGGGTCATGCTTGAAAAAAGCTGAAAGCAGCGGGGAGAGAGACAGTTGCTATGACTAAAGACGAAAGCTGGGACAGGCTGCTGCGGATCAGGACAACGGGAAGGGACGATTCTAATGCCGACCAGTACCGCTATCCTTACGAACCTACGCCCTACTCCGTTCTGGAGCGCCTTGCGGGCCGGGGGCTGATCGGCAGAAAAAATACTCTTCTGGATTACGGCTGCGGCAAGGGGAGAGTTTCCTTTTTTCTTTCATTCCAGACCAGATGCCGGTCCGTCGGGATCGAATACGACGAGCGGATCTTCGGGGAAGCCCTTGCCAACCGGGAGAGCGCTGCAGGGGGAGGGAGAACGACCTTTTTCCACGGCCGGGCGGAGGACTGTAAAGTGCCTGCGGAGGCGGACAGGATCTTTTTCTTCAATCCCTTTTCCGAAGAGATCCTTAAAAAGGTCATGGGGCGGATCCGGGATTCCTGGTTCGAAAATCCCAGGGAGATCCTTCTCTTTTTCTATTATCCGTCGGATGAGTATGTGTCTTTTCTGATGACCGATCCGGACCTCATGTTTGAGGATGAGATCGACTGCAGAGACCTTTTTCAGGGGAACGATCCCAGAGAGCGGATCCTGATCTTTTCCATGGAGGGGATCGCCTGACTATCTGTTATTTCTTTATATCGCCTTTGGTCCGGCCACTATGCGGGCCGGAAAAACTGTGCAGCAGGGTCCCTGACGGAGGGCCCTGCTTTTTTCATGCAGAGGTCCCTGCCGGGCGGCCATGCTTTCATTCTTCTTTTTGTCCGGCAGGAGATTTAAGCGGAGCATCGGTATCATGCAGCTGACAAAAAGCAAAACACATGTTCAAAACATATGTTTACAAACAGGGGGTTGGTGTAATATAATAAAGGCAGGAGTCAATATGCTGCTTTTTCCCACAGAATACCGCAGACTTAGGAGGTAGACAGATTTGGGTGAAAAAGATATAACTTCCAAGAACCTGGAAGCGTTTGACGATGTTTTTTCGGACATTGTGAACGGTCTGCTCTTTAAGGGAGAGCAGGTAGTGCAGGAACAGTCCCTTGTGGATGCGCAGCCTGTTTCCATGTATAAGGCAGATGGTAAAGTGCATGAGCAGGAAAGGGATGTATCCAAGTACTTGGTGGATCAGTCAGGGGAGCAGATCAATATCAGAGTTGCGCTTCTGGGGATTGAGAACCAGAGCACTTACGGTGAGGACATGCCGCTTCGCGTGATTGGCTACGACGGTGCCGCCTATCGGGCAGAACTGGGACAGAAGACCAGATATCCGGTTGTAACACTGGTCCTGTATTTTGGAGAAAAGCCCTGGGGAAAGAACAGGACCCTATATGATGCAGTCAGAGTACCTGACATGTACAGGCCTTTTGTGAACGACTACAGAATCAATCTTTTTGAAATCTCCCATCTTCCCAGGGAGGCTATTGAGTATTTTCACAGTGATTTTAAAGTCGTTGTTGATTATTTTGTGAACAGAAGAGATAATCCAGAGTATAGACCGAAAAATCCGCAGAAGTTTAAACATGTCGACGAATTGCTGAAAATGCTTGCGGTTTTTTCTCATGACAACCGCTTTTCAGATTTGCTTGTACAGGAAGGAGGCAGACCGACAGATATGTGTGAAGTACTCGACAGAGTTGAAAACAAAGGGAAAGAAGAAGGAATAATCGAAGGAAGAATCGAAGGAAGAATCGAAGGAAGAATCGAAGGAAGAATCGAAGGAAGAATCGAAGGTATCAGAACACTTATGAAACACTTTGATCTGACGGCGCAGCAGGCAATGGAAATGATGGAGATCCCGGAAGAGGAGCGGCCCAAGTACGAAGCCAGACTGTGAATGACAGAATCTGTCCGGGAGACAGCTGAGAATGCAGGACAGCTTCTTTTCAGATTTGTCTGCACAGGAAGGAGGCAGACCGACAGATATGTGTGAAGTACTCGATAGAGTTGAAAACAAAGGGAAAGAAGAAGGAATAATCGAAGGAATAATCGAAGGAAGAATCGAAGGAAGAATCGAAGGTATCAGAACACTTATGAAACACTTTGATCTGACGGCGCAGCAGGCAATGGAAATGATGGAGATCCCGGAAGAGGAGCGGCCCAAGTACGAAGCCAGACTGTGAATGACAGAATCTGTCCGGGAGACAGCTGAGAATGCAGGACAGCTTCTTTTCAGATTTGTCTGCACAGGAAGGAGGCAGACCGACAGATATGTGTGAAGTACTCGACAGAGTTGAAAACAAAGGTAAAGAAGAAGGAAGAATCGAAGGGAGACTCGAAGGAAGACTCGAAGGAATCAGAACTCTTATGAAAAACTTTGATTTGACAGCGCAGCAGGCAATGGAAATGATGGAGATCCCGGAAGAGGAGCGGCCCAAATACGAAGCCAGACTGTAATCATCAGCGGCCCGGCTGTAATGCCTCCTGCACTCAGATCATAAGCAGTATGCATTTCCCTTTTCCGGAATAAGATTTTTTTGCGTAAGAAACAGTGCTGCCGCCCGGAGCGATTTCATTCGCCCGGGCGGCAGCATTTATTATGACTGACGATTAGCATCATGGAAAGTCTGTATGCCGCGGAAATGCATGTCTTCCTGAGGAAAGGAATTCAAAAAAGAAAGCGTCAGGACGTCACCGGTTCATGCTGCGGGCAAGGCGTCTGGTCAGGAATCTGGGGGCAATACGGGATCCGACGGATGCCAGCTTTGTAAAGGCGCCTTCATAAACAAGGACCCTGCCCTTTTCCATGGCCCGGATTCCGTCTTCAGCTACTTTGGAGGGAGAAGCGGCCCTTTTGAACATGCGGGAATCCTTTCCCATATCCACAGCCTTTTCAAAGCCGGTGGCAGTGGGTCCGGGACAGAGGGCCGTAACGGTCACGCCCGTTCCTTTTACCTCTTCGGCGAGAGCTTCGGAGAAGCTCATGACGAAGGCCTTGGATGCATAATAGACGGACATGTCCGGTCCCGCGCAGAAGGCGGCGACAGAGGAAAGATTCAGCACCTTTCCGTATCCACGCTCCGTCATGGGTTTTAAATAGAGGTGGGTCAGCTGCATGAGGGACGCGATATTGACCTGGACCATTTCATACTGCTTCTGCCAGGGCCTGTCCATAAAGGGACCGGCGTCGCCGAAGCCCGCGTTGTTGATCAGGACATCCACGGACAGGCCTCTTTCCTCTGTAAAGGCATAGAGTTCCAGAGCCGCGTCCTTTACGGACAGGTCCGAGGGGCAGGCCCAGGCCCTGATCCCATATGCATCTTCCAGATCTTTTCCGATGGAAAGGAGTTTTTCTTTATTCCTGGCCACAAGGACCAGATCGCAGCCCTTACGGGCGCATATACGGGCAAATTCCAGGCCCAGACCGCCGGATGCACCGGTGATCAGGGCAGTGCAGGGTCTTTTCATGTCTTCTCCTGAGATCATACTTTTTACAGTTCAATGACGTGGGGCGCGATGTCGGGATCGTGGTTGGCCAGGGATTCAATGCAGTCGGGATCCAGGCTCTGTTCTCTGATCCAGGCCAGGGACTGCTTCTGCAGCTTCTTGTCAGCCGCGATACCGGAGGTGATCTGCTCTTCCCAGCTCTTTCTGGCATAGCCGCCGTCGGAGAAGAGAAGGACGAACTTTCCTTCTTCGTTCTTTACTTTTACGGCGAAGAGACCGTCGGCATGGCCGGGGATATTGATGAGTTCAATGGAGCCGTCCCCCAGAAGGTCATAGGATCTTCCGGCAGGGCCCTGATGATCGTTCCAGTCGAAAGCGGTCAGAGGAATATCCTTCCACCAGCCCTTATAATAGCGCTCGGGGTGCTTCTTCGCGAAGGCGACTTCGTCGGCAGCCACAAGGAACTTCTTTGCTCCCTTCACCTGCTTCAGGCCGTTGGCGTGGTCGCAGTCCAGGTGGGTCAGAAGAACGGCGTCCAGATCGGTGTCCTTCAGTCCCATTTTTTCCAGGTGTTCGTCGATGCATTCGCCAAGGGGGATCCGGCCCTGGTTGACTTCATAGAGGATAATGCTGCCAAGTGACCTGATCTGGGCCTTTTTGTCATATTCTCCCTTGGGGCTCATATCTCTGGCCCAGCCGGTATCCACCAGGAAGCGTCCCTTCGGGTGTTCGATCAGGTAGGCGGAAACAGGGAGCCAGAGGCGGTTTTCTCTTTTTTCGAAGATGCCTGAAGCCTTGATGACATTACAGCTGTCTCCGCCGAAGGGGAGATTGGGGGAGACGCAGACTTCTCCCGTATGGAATACATGAATCTTAATGCCTGCCATGACTTTTCTCCTTTACATGTTTGCTGATAAGGCATTCCGACCCGGGATGCGTCTGTTTTGTTTATGCTCCTTTTAATGAGCTTTTCTGCTTTCTTTGAGTTTACCTGCATGAACTGCCTGTGATACAGTACAGAAAAGGACGCATTGTCCTATTGAGACATTCTGTTTTTGAATGTCCTTTTTTACAGGAGGGTGGAGCATGGCTGAGAATACAGAGAAAAGAAAGGCTACCAGAGCCAGGCTTACAGAGGCCCTGGCGGAACTGTGCCAGAAAAAGTCCTACTATGACATTACCGTAGGGGAGATCTGCCGCGAGGCAGGTCTCTACCGGTCTACCTTCTACCGGTACTACGATACAAAGGACCAGATGCTGCGGGAGATCGAGGAGACTTATGTGGAGGAGACGAGAAGACTGACGGCGGGCGTACGCAGTTACCGGAGAGATGCTCCGGAAGATGTGCGGGCCGGGTATCTGGAAGAGCTGACAAGGGACATGGAATACCACCTTGAGAACCGGAAGCTCTGCTGCTTCCTACTTTCCCCGGCAGGAGACCTGTACTTTCATCAGAAACTGGTGGAATCCGTGGGGGAGGCCGCCGGGCGGGAGCTTGGCCGCAGCGGCATGGATGAGAAAGATGCGGCCTATCTCGTCAGCTTTTTCGCCAACGGCTTTATCGCCGCCATCTACGAATGGCTGATGCGCCGGGACATGACCCCCAGGGAGATGGCCGCGCTTCTTCTGGAAATGATAAGGCGCATGCAGCCATGAAGGAGAGCTGCTGGGAAAAGACTTATCAGGAATCGGAGAGCCCTGCCTTTTTTCTGTACTGGCGGGGCGTCATGCCGCGGAGCCTTTTAAATACATTTTCGAAGTAGGTCCCGCCGGAAAAGCCGCAGGCTCTGGCAATCTCCGTCACGGAATCATCAGCGCTATGCCGAATTCGGCATAGCGCGGACTATACCGAAGTTGGAAC
>CAMOGQ010000136.1 GCA_946614165.1 uncultured Lachnospiraceae bacterium | reverse complement strand
ATCTCCACCAGCTTCTTGGCGATCAGGGGACGGGCCATGGAGGTGCCCAGCAGATATTTGTTCTCATAGACGGCGTGGGCCTGTACGCAGGGGACGATGTACTCGTCGCAGAACTCGTCGATCACGTCCAGGATATAGAGCTTGGAAGCGCCGCAGTACTTGGCTCTTTCCTGAAGACCGGAGAGCTCCTCTTCCTGACCGCAGTCGATGCAGACGCAGATGACGTCGAAGTCGTAGTTTTCCTTAAGCCAGGGAATAATGGTGGTGGTATCGAGACCGCCTGAATATGCGAGAATAACTTTTTCCTTTGCCATGCTGTATTTTCCTCCTGCTGTGGGCTGAATTTTTTTCTTTTTTCAGGCCGCGGAGGCCTCCCCCCGCGTGACGAATCCTACTATAAGCCATTCTCAAAAGAAATGCAAGCATAATTTTGCAATAAATATGCAGGTTCATGAAAAATATATGGGAAATATCTGAATATCTCTTGATTTTTATGCACTATAAATGTATAGTTATGCAAGCAGCAGAAAAATGGCTCTGAAAAGGACTTTTCAGAATGCATCCCGCGGTATTATAATATCTGATTAATGTGCGGGATTCTGAATTCCGGGGCAGGACCCCCGGGACTTCAGGCACCGCAGGGGCCGCCTGCGGCCGGTATAAATAATATTAGGAAAGTTCAGTATCAGTACTTATGGAAAATATACTTAAAACATCATTTGAGATCCGTCCCATGGAGATCCGGGACTACAATCAGGTCAGGGGCCTGTGGATGTCCATCAAGGGCTTCGGGATCCGGAGCATAGACGACTCCAGGGAAGAAGTGGAAAGGTTCCTGAAAAGAAACCCCACCACCTCCGTGGTGGCCGTGGAAGACGGAAAGATCGTGGGCGCCATCCTGTGCGGCTCCGACGGAAGGCAGGGCTGCCTCTACCACGTCTGTGTCCATAAGAAGTACAGGCGGAGAGGCATAGGGACCCAGATGGTGGTCTACTGCATGAATGCCCTGAAAGAGCAGAAGATCAACAAGGTCTCCCTGATCGCCTTTACAAAGAACGACATAGGCAATGCCTTCTGGAACAAGATCGGCTGGAACCAGAGAAAAGACTGCAATTATTATGACTTCGTTCTGAACGAGGAAAACATCACCAGGTTCATCGAAGCGGAAAGTGAGATATAAATTATGAAGAAAATCGACGGAGGCGTAACGGCGGCCAAGGGCTTTGAAGCGGCAGCCGCGGCAGCACAGATCAAATATAAGGGACGGACCGATATGGCCCTGGTCTATTCCAAGGCTCCCTGCACCGCGGGCGGAACCTTCACCACCAACGTGGTCAAGGCGGCTCCCGTCATCTGGGACAGAGACATCGTAAAGGCCGGGACTCCGGTCCACGCGGTCATCGTAAACTCCGGCATCGCCAATGCCTGCACCGGACAGGAAGGGCTTGGTTACTGCAAGGAGACGGCAGAAGCCGCATCCGCAGCCCTCGGCATTCCTGCAGAGTCCGTTCTGGTGGGCTCCACCGGCGTCATCGGCATGCAGCTGCCCATTGACAGGATCAGAAAGGGCGTTGCCATGCTGGCCCAGGCGAAGGAAGCAACACTGGAAGCCGGCACCGCGGCGGCCAGAGCCATCATGACCACCGATACCGTCAAGAAGGAGATCGCCTTTACCGAAGAGATCGGCGGCGTCACCGTTACCGTTGGCGGCATGTGCAAGGGCTCCGGCATGATCCATCCCAACATGTGCACCATGCTGGGCTATGTGACCACGGACCTTTCCATCAGCCATGACATGCTGCAGAAGGCCGTTTCCGACGTGGTAAACGACACTTTCAACATGATCTCCGTGGACGGGGATACCTCCACCAACGATACCTTCCTGGTCCTGGCCAACGGCCTTGCGGGAAACAAAGAGATCACGGAAGAAGGAGAAGACTTTGACAGATTCCATGCAGTCCTGAAAAAGGCCTGCACCGAACTTGCCATGACCATGGCGGGAGACGGGGAAGGCGCCACCAAGCTGATCGAGTCCAGAGTCCTGCATGCGGATACGGATAAGAACGCCAGGATCCTGGCCAAGGCCGTCATCACCTCCAGCCTGACCAAGGCGGCGGTTTACGGAAACGACGCCAACTGGGGCCGGGTCCTCTGCGCTCTGGGTTATTCGGGCGTTTCCTTCGATCCCGAAAACGTGGACCTCTACTTCAAGGGAGGAGATAAGCAGATCCTGATCTTCACAAATGGCTCCGCCGCAGACTACAGCGAAGCGGAGGCCACAGAGATCCTGAAGGGAGAAAAGGTGGAGATCATTTCCGACATGCATATGGGAGAGGCTTCTGCCACAGCATGGGGATGCGATCTGACCCACGAATACGTTTCCATCAACGCGGACTACCGCAGCTGACAGATCCGCCCGGAAGATATATTAGGAGAATTGATTTATGGAACCTATTTTAAACAGCGCCCAGATAGAAGCCCAGAAAAAGGCCCAGGTCCTGATCGAGGCGCTTCCCTATATCCAGACATTCAACCGCAAGATCATCGTCGTCAAATACGGCGGCTCCGCCATGTCCGATCCCTGGCTGCAGAAGGAGGTCATCCGCGACGTGACCCTTTTGAAGCTGGTCGGCTTCAAGCCCATCATCGTCCACGGCGGCGGCAAGGCCATTTCCAGCTGGGTCAAAAAGTCCGGCAAGGAAGCACAGTTCATTAACGGCCTCAGGGTAACGGATCCCGAGACCATGGAGATCGCCGAGATGGTCCTGGGCAAGATCTCCAAGGATCTGGTGACCATGGTGTCCGAGCTGGGATCCAGAGCCATCGGCATCAGCGGCAAGGACGGCGGGCTTTTAAAGGTAAAGAAGAAATATCCCGGCGGCCAGGACATTGGCTTCGTGGGAGAGGTCACAAAGGTGGATCCCAAGATCATCTTCGACGCCCTGTCCAACGACTACCTGCCCATCATTGCCCCCATCGGCATGGATGAATTCTACAATACCTACAACATCAACGCCGACGAAGCGGCCTCTGCCATCGCTACGGCCGTAGGCGCCGACAAGCTGGTCTATCTGACGGATATTGCCGGCCTTTACAGGGACATCAACGATCCGGAATCCTTCATTTCCAGGATCAGCGTGGGAGACGCGGAAGAACTGATCGAAAAGGGTTATATCGGCGGCGGCATGCTGCCCAAGCTCACCAACTGCACCCAGGCCGTTCGCGGCGGCGTGCACAGGGTCCACATCCTGGACGGCCGCATTCCCCACTCCATCCTTCTGGAGATCTTCACAAAGAAGGGGATCGGCACCGTTTTCTATGAGACGGATGACTTTTTAAAGTAAGAGAAGCGAGGTAAGAAATGGACTATACAAGTGTAATGCCTGCCATGATCGAACAGGCGGAAAAGGACCTGCTCCATACCTATAACCGGTATCAGATCGTGTTGGACCACGGGGACGGGGGATACCTGTTCGACGCGGACGGCAAGAAATATCTGGACTTTATGTCCGGCATCGCCGTTTTTGCCTTCGGCTACAACGATCCCCGCTACAACGGGGCTCTGAAGGCCCAGATCGACAGGATCATCCATACCTCCAACTATTTCTACAACGAATCCACCATCCGGGCTGCCCACAGGATCAAGGCCATTTCCGGCATGGACAGGGTCTTCTTTACCAACAGCGGCGCCGAGGCAGTGGAGGGCGCCCTCAAGGCGGCGGTCAAGCACGCCTATCTGAAGGACGGACGCAGGGACCATCAGATCATCGCCATGGAGCATTCCTTCCACGGCCGGACCTACGGCGCCCTTTCCGTGACCGGAAATACAAAGTACAGACTGCCCTTCGGCCAGATGACCGGCGACGTGCAGTTCGCCCGCCTGAATGACCTGGAGAGCGTGGAAAAGCTCATGAACGAAAAGACGGCGGCCGTGATCCTGGAGCCCGTGCAGGGCGAAGGCGGCCTCATTCCCGCCACGCAGGAGTTCCTGAAGGGCGTCAGAAAGCTCTGCGACGACAGGGGTATTGTACTGATCTTTGACGAGATCCAGTGCGGCATGGGCCGTACCGGCGATTTCTTCGCCTGGCAGAAGTTCGGCGTTAAGCCCGACATCATGACCTGTGCCAAGGCTCTGGGCGCCGGCGTTCCCGTAGGCGCCTTCCTGATGACGGAGGAGATGGGACAGAGCTCCCTGACCGCCGGCGACCACGGCACCACCTACGGCGGCAACCCCCTGGCCGGTGCAGCCATCAACGCCGTTCTGGACATCTTTGAAGAGGATGATCTGGTAGGCCATGTAAGAGAAGTGGCTCCCTATCTGGAAGAGAAGCTCTCTGCCCTTACAGAGAAATATCCCTTCATCCTGGAGTACAGAGGAAGAGGCCTGATGCAGGGCCTTGTCTTTGACAGACCGGTCGGCCCCGTGATCGCAGGCGCCATGGAAAAGGGTCTGATCTTTATCAACGCCGGCCCCGAGATCATCCGCTTCCTGCCTCCTCTGAACGTGACAAAAGAGCAGATCGATCAGATGTATGAGATCCTGGTCAGCTCCATCGAAGAAGCCTTCTGCTGAGCCCGGATTCCCGGCCGGAAGGCAGGGTACAATAAAACAGGACCGCTGTTTCAAGACAGCAGTCCTGTTTTTTTTCGAAAGATACCGGAAATGCTTTAAAGAGACTCTGCCTTCGGGACAACACCGGACATCCTGACTTTCCCCAAAGGAACTTATATTTTACTCATCCGATTCCGAAACGGGATGATCGTAACCGGCAAGATACTCAGAAGCCCTGTCCTGTGACAGGTTCATTTCTTCCATGAGTGTCCGGATGACTTCCAGATCGGGCATATGCATCCTGCGGCGGCATAAGCGGATGATGGAAGCGGCCTCCTGTTTCAGCCCCTGTTCCAGCCCCTGTTCCAGCCCCTGTTCCAGGCCTTCCCGGCGTTCTGCCTTCAGGGCCATATCCCAGACCTTTTCCTGGTCAAAAATGTCAAGTATGGCTGCCATAACTTCATCCCCTCTTTCTGCCTGCTTTTCTGCGGGAACATCTCCCGGCAGCAGACAAACGACAGGCGTATCCGTCTGCTGGTGTTTATCGGAGAAACTTCAAAAATCGTGTGTTTACCGCCATAAATGCCCCGGGTCATGAACTGCCATGAAGCTGCAGTTAATCTGCAGCTGAAACAGGATGATCGTAATCAGCCAGATACTCAGCTGCTTTATCCTGTGACAGGTTCATTTCTTCCATGAGTGTCCGGATGACTTCCGGATCGGGCATATGCATCCTGCGGCGGCATAAGCGGATGATGGAAGCGGCCTCCTTTTTCAGCCCCTTTTTCAGCCCCTGTTCCAGTCCCTGTTCCAGCCCCTGTTCCAGCCCCTGTTCCAGGCCTTCCCGGCGTTCTGCCTTCAGGGCCATATCCCAGACCTTTTCCTGGTCAAAAATGTCAAGCATGGCTGCCATAATTTCTGCCCCTCTTTCTGTCATATATTCGGTGAGAATATTCTGACTGATACATCTTCTGACTACTTTATCCGCTGTCGCCGCATCATAGCCGCTTTCTTTAACAGCTTCTCTTAAGATCTTTGTATAACCGACGTACTGATCCAGAATGTCTCCCTTTTCGCCTCCGTACAGGATCCTGACGACAGCTTCCACCGGAATATCCAGGCCGGGAAAAAGCTCTTCGGACAGCCTCAGCTCAGTTTCCTCATGATTTTCTTCTCCCGTGTACAGTACATACAGTTCGGGAATGGGAAGGGAGACAGCCTTTTTCTTATAAATATTCTGTTCCGTTCCGGAAAGATGCTGCTTCCATTCGCTCACCAGATATTCAAGGCACCGGTATGTAATGTTGACGGACCAGGTGGACTGAGCTTCTACCAGAATGATCCGCCGGCCCCGGACCGTAAATCCCAGATCGTTATAGATGCCGGCGACCAGGATGCTGCTCAGGGTCACATTTGTCAGCTGATCTTCGGTAACATCCGTGTCTTCCGGATGGAAAACATGATAGAGCTGAAGCTGATATTCGGGACGGCTGAACAGGTCGGAAAAAACAGTAGATGCGGAATTGCGTTTCAGTTTTACTGTGTTCACAGGTGACTCCTTTCGATGTGATTAAAAGATTTGAATTCAAGAAATGCTCTGCACTGCCTGCTGAAGAAACGGTGCGATCTGATAGCTCAATTATAGAGAGGAAAGGGGGCCTGTGTCAATCAGCTCCGCCGGCGGCTTCTGCTCCGGTCTGCAGGGACCAGCGTATCCCTGCCTTTGAAACAAAGATGGTTCTTCTGCCGGAAATGGCAGATATTTTCTGGTTGTAAATCAGAAAGTGTTTCGTTACAATTATCTGTGAAACTGCATGGTGGGGCCTTTTCGTGCCCGGTTTGTCTACAAAGGGCCCGGGCGGAAAGGAGCTTTGCAGTGCATTGTGCTTTATTTGAAACCATGCGGAAAGTCCTGGAGGGCCTTCTGCTTCTTGTGATGTGTGCCGCCCTCGGCGGATGCGGGAGCGGCGCGGATCTGGAACTGAAAAGTCTTGATGATACGGCCGCGGCAGAGGAGACTCTCACGCCGGAGGAGACGGAACTTTCCCCGGAAGAGGCGGAAGCGGAAGAGGTCATTCCTGTACCGATCAAGGTCTTTGTCTGCGGCGCGGTAGTAAACGAGGGCGTCTACGAGCTGCCCGAGGAATCCCGGGTCTTCGACGCGGTCCAGGCGGCAGGAGGCTTTGCCGAAGATGCGGACGAGACCTATGTCAATCAGGCGGATTTTGTATCCGACGCCCAGAAACTGTATATTCCCACGAAAAGCGAAGCCGAAGAGATGAAAGAGGCGGCTGCGGATCCGGAAGTGAGTGCTTCCGGAGAGAGCGGCGGCCCCATCAATATCAATACGGCGGATGAAAATGCCCTTATGACCCTGCCCGGCATCGGTCAGGCCAGGGCCAGGAGCATTATAGACTACCGGCAGCAGAACGGGCCCTTTGAAAAGCCCGAGGACCTGATGAAGGTCTCCGGCATCGGCCAGGCCGGCTTTGACAAACTGAAAACGTATATAACGGTCAGATGATCTTCAGGAGGAGCCCGCAGGGCCTGGCCTGGGGTCTCGCGGAGGTAAAGATATGGCAACGAAAGTACTTGTCGTAGATGATGAAAAGATGATCGTAAAGGGAGTGCGCTTTTCCCTTATTCAGGATCAGTATGAAGTGGACTGCGCCTATGACGGCGAAGAGGCTCTGGAGCTGGTGAAAAAGAACAGCTATGACATCATTCTTCTGGATGTCATGCTGCCCAGGCTTTCGGGCTTCGAGGTCCTGCAGCAGATCCGGGAGTTTTCCACCGTGCCCGTCATTATGCTGACGGCCAAGGGCGATGACATGGACAAGATCCTGGGACTGGACTACGGGGCCGACGACTATATCACCAAGCCCTTCAACATCCTGGAGGTCAAGGCCAGGATCAAGGCCATCCTCCGCAGAAGCACCGGCACCAGAAAGCAGCCCGAGGAGCAGAGCGCCCAGCTTTTGGAGAGCGGCGACCTGCGCATGGACAGAGACAACCGCAGGGTCACGGTGGCCGGCAGGGAGATCAACCTGACCTCCAAGGAATTCGAACTTCTGGAGCTTCTGGCCACCCATCCCGGCAAGGTCTACGGCAGGACCAAGCTTCTGGAGACGGTCTGGGGCGGAGACTATCCCGGCGACGTCCGCACGGTGGACGTGCATATCCGGCGTCTGAGAGAAAAGATCGAGCCCAACCCTTCGGAGCCCAGATACGTGCAGACCAAGTGGGGCGTGGGCTACTATTTCAGGCAGATCCCGTAAACACAGGAGCGGCAGCACCTTCTGCCGGGGAGTTCCTTCCCCGGCAGTCTGAAGGAGCATAAATAATTGTCAATCACCCCACCATTCCTTCTGAATGGATGGGGCTTGCAGAGGAGATGACAATATCCTCTCTGTA
>CAMOGQ010000135.1 GCA_946614165.1 uncultured Lachnospiraceae bacterium | reverse complement strand
AAGGCCAGAGAATATGAAGCTGTTTACGGACAGCGGATCACGGATGAGGAAAGGCCCGTCTATCATGTTACGCCTACGGTGGGATGGCTCAACGATCCCAACGGCTTTTCTTACTATAAGGGCCGGTATCATCTCTTTTACCAGTACAATCCCTATTCCACCGAGTGGGATACCATGCACTGGGGACACCTGGTTTCTGACGATCTGATCCACTGGGACAGACTTCCGGCGGCCCTGGCGCCCTCCCAGGACTGTGACGATTTCGGCGTATGGTCCGGAACGGCCATGACGGCTCCGGACGGCAGGCACCTTTTAATGTATACCGCCGTAAAGACTATGCCGGACAAAGACGGAGAAAAACACATCCGCCAGACCCAGTGCCTGGCCTATGGGGACGGCACAGATTACGTCAAATATGAGAACAACCCCGTCATCGTTCCCGAACAGCTTCCGGAAGGCAGCAAAGAAGAGGATTTCCGGGATCCCAAGATCTGGTTCGATGAGAAGGACGGCTGCTACTACTGTATCCTGGGCAGCAGTACGGAAAAGGACGGAGGCACCATCGTTCTCTTTAAGAGCCAGGATATCCATCACTGGGAGTTCGTTTCCACTCTTGCCAAAAGCGAAGGCTTCGGCTACATGTGGGAGTGCCCCGATCTTTTCCGCCTGAATCAGACAGATTTTCTTCTGTTCCTGCCCATGAAGCTGACAGCCAGGGGCCTTGAGTTCCACTGCGGAAACAACGCCGCCTACCTGACCGGAAACCTTGACATGGAAAAGAAAGAATTCATCCGCAGGGGCATCTTCTCTCTGGACTACGGCATTGACTTTTATGCCCCCCAGACCATGCTGGCTCCTGACGGAAGAAGGATCATGTCCGCCTGGATGCAGACGCCGGAGACCAAGGCCCATCAGCCAAAGAAGATCAAGTGGTTCGGCCAGATGATTTTCCCCAGAGAGCTGTCGGAAAAGGACGGAAAGCTGATCCAGAACCCTATCCGGGAGCTGGAAGCATTCCGGAAAGATCCCGTATTCTACAGAGACTTTCCCGTCAGAGAAAGGACCCGTCTTCCCCGCGTAGAGGGCAGATGTCTGGACATGACCGTTAAGGTCCGTCCTGCCGGCGCAGGCCTCTTCCGGAAATTCATCCTTAAGTTTGCGGAGAATGATGAATTCTTTACCTCTGTCACATTCGATCCCGAAGAGGGGCTGCTTATCTTCGACAGGACCTATTCCGGTTTTACAGAGTATACCGTTTCCGAAAGGAAGCTCTGTGTAAGGAACAGGGGAGGCGAGATCACCCTCCGGATCCTTCTGGACCGTTTTTCCGCAGAGATCTTTGTAAACGACGGAGAGCAGACCCTGTCCAACACCATCTACACTGCCCAGGAGGCAAAGGGAATCTCCTTTGAGGCAAAGGGCGGGACAGCCCTCATCGATGTGGAGAAATACACCATAGAGATCTAAGCATGAAACGAAAACAAGTGCCGATGCAGATGCGCCGGCACTTGGTTTTTTTGGTTATAGAAATTTTTATGTCTGAAGCAGCGGATAAGGGACTGTGTTTTACGATAGAAGAGCAGTGCCTTAGAAACCGACGTCCTTGCGGGACTTCCGGTTGTTTCTCCGAAGCAGGGCGCCGTCCCAGCGGGCCATCTCCGAAACGGTCTTCACTTCCAAGCCGTAGGGGATCTCCAGGGGATGGCCTTTTTCGTCAATGGCCACGTAGGAGAGAAATGCCCGGTTGATGGTATGACGGAAGCCTTCCTTATCTTCGATATAGGAATCTACCCGGACCTCGCAGGAGGTGCGGCCCACGTAGGTCATGCGGGCCAGAAGGACCAGACGGTCTGCCAGATAGGCGCCGCGCTTGAAGGTCAGATTGTCGATGGAAGCAGTGGTCACCGCCAGTCCGGTATGCCGCATGGCACAGGCGCCGGCCACTTCATCGATCCAGGAGACCAGCTGGCCGCCGAAAAGCCTGCCGGTGGGATTGATGTTTTCGTAGCGGATCACATATACATTCTCTACCTGGGAAAATTCGACACTTCTTTTGGGCCGGGGATCGCTGGCTCCGTAATCGGACCCCTGTTTACCCAGGCCGTGCTCAAGATCGCTCATGACTTACCTCCTGTGGAACAGATATTTTAATGTCCAGCATGGACACTAACATTATACAGGATACAGGAGAATTTTACACAGCCTGCAGAACATTTACCGGCTGCTTTCCCGAAGATCACGGACAAGGGACCGGATCCGGCCGCCCATAATGACAGCTTTCTTCCGCCAGGTGGAAATTTTCCGCATTAACAGGCGGAGCGGGTACTGTATAATAAAAGGGTCTAACAAGTGTATGTCTGATTATTTGGGGGAAACAGACGGGTGAATAAACGTTTTACAGACAACAGAACGGCAGATATTCTGCATATCCTGGGGCATAAATCCGGTGTTACGGTTGCCGAGATGGCGGAAAAGCTCAGCGTAAGTGAGAGGACCATACGAAATGATATCCGCCAGCTCAACGAAGACCTTTCCGGCAGTGCCTCCGTAGAAGGCGAGCAGGGCCGCTACAGTCTCCGGATCTTCGATCCGGACCAGTATAAACACGCTTTTGAGAAGATCTGCAATATAGACGGCATGTTCGGGACATCAAAGGGACGGCAGACATATGTGTTCGGAGAGCTGATGAGGGCGGATGCTCCTCTTCTGACCGATGAACTGGCCTACGAAATGAATGTGGGCAGGACGACCCTGATCAGTGACCTGAAAAAGCTGCGGGAGGAGATAGAGCCCAGGGGATTATCCATCGTGGGCAAGACCAGCAAGGGAATGATCCTGCACGGGAAGGAACTGGATATCCGCTCCTACGTGCTGGAGAACTGCTATGATGCCCTTTACGGCGATTATCCGCTGGATGCGGATGTTAAGGAACTGATCAGCGCGGAACTCAGGCAGAAAGCCTTTGAAAAGCAGGTGGGCAGGCAGTTCGTGCGCTATCTGATCCTGATGATGGACCGGTTCCTGACAGGCCACTATATCGGAAAGCTGACGGATGCCTACTACAACCTTACAGCCAACGGCGAGTTTTACCGGGTCAATGAGATCCTGGACCGGATCGGCGGGATCCTCCACGTGGATTTCCCGGTGGAAGAGAAGATCTTCGCTTTTCTTCCCATCGCAGGCATGCGGACGCCGGCGGATCTGGGTTCTGTCCAGGAGATGGAACTGGACGCCGCCATCGGCCCCCTTTCCGAAAAGATCATGGCCAGGATCAGGGAGGAACTGGACATTTCCATTGATCCCAGGGACTTTGCGGAGGAATTTTCCTACCATCTCATGTTCATGCTCAACCGTCTCCGCTTCAAGATCCGCCAGCCCAATGCCATCCTGGAAGAACTGAAGGCCAAATTTCCCCTGGCCTATGAATTATCGGGCATCGCGGCCCGGGTAATTGAAGAGGAGCAGGGCCTGAAGGTAAACCAGGATGAAAGAGGCCACCTTGCCTCCTATTTCGGTGTTTTCCTGGAAGAGAACAACCTGGGACAGCGCCGTCCCTTCCGAATCGCCGTGATCTGCGGTACAGGCCGGGTAACGGCCCGTCTGATCAGTGTACAGCTCAAAAAGATCGTGGACAGCCAGGTCCAGATCAAGACCATGTCGGATACGGCCGCCTCCCCGGAGATCCTGGAAACATTTGATGTCATTCTGTCTACCGTGGACCTTCCTTTCCGGTCTCCCAAGCCGGTCATCAGGATCCGGGAGATCTTCGACGAGAAGGAACTGAAGCAGAAGCTGGAAAAGGCCCGCTACTGGGACCGGGTGGAAATTCCTGTCCTGGACGACAACCAGTTCATTATGTCCAGTTTGCTGGATGAGAACAAGGTATTCTTCTTTGAAAAAGGCCGTTCCTATACGGACGCTGTTTCCGAGATGACGGAGATCCTGACAGACGAGGGCTACATCGACGAAGGCTTCGGGAAGCGCCTTTCCGAAAGGGAAGAAAAGGGCACCATGGTCTTTGACAACGGCGTAGCCATCCCCCACGGGATCCAGACAGCCAATGACCGTATGCTGCTGGCCATGGGCATTTTCGAAGAACCCGCTCCCTACAAGGGCCAGAAGGTCAGGATCATTTTCTACATGGCCCTTCCGGAAGAGTCCGACGCGGACGACATGCTGATGATCCGGGTCTATGACGAGCTTCTGGAGATCTCCAGGAACACCGCCATGCTGGATGCCATCTCAAAGACCCGGAACTATCAGGAACTGCTCCGGATCCTCTATAAAAAATAAGGAACGCAACAGGAGCGTCCTCGCTTATTTCTCTGTTTTCAGATCCCTCTCTGCTTTATTATAATGAGCAGGGAGGGATTTTTTATGTTTCTGATAAATACTGTCCAGGGAATGATAGATGCGGGGGCGGACCAGCTCCTTACCTGGGTCACGGCGTTTCTGCCCAAGGTGTTTCTGTTCCTGATCCTCCTGAATGCGCTGACCGCCATGATCGGCAGGTCCCGGGTAGAGCGCCTGGCGGCAAAATGCGGCGCCAACCCGCTTCTGCGCTACATGGCGCTGCCTTTTCTGTCTGCCGTCGTTCTGGGAAATCCCATGGCCATCTCCATGGGAAGGTATCTGCCAGAACGCTATAAGCCGGCATACTTTGCCAGTGCTTCCTATCACTGCCACACCAACAGCGGAATCTTCAATCATATCAATCCTGCCGAATTGTTTTTGTGGCTGGGGATCGCCGACGGCGTTCTGGCCAGGGGACAGGACCTGTTTCCCCTGGCCCTCCGCTATATGGCGGCAGGCCTTGTGGCCAACTTTGTATCCGGCTACGCAACGGAGATCATCACGGGGAAGATGGAAAAAAAGCAGAAGGTAAGGCTGGAGAGGTCCGTGGACCTGTGGACAGAAAGAGAAGAGGAAGAAAAAGCTTCCGCGGAAGCTGAGACGGAGACGGAAGCGGTGAGAGAAGAGCCCGAAGAAGTAAAAGCATCTCCCTACCGTACCGTTACGATCGTCAGGGGAGACGGCGGCTACGGGGGACCCCTTACGGTGACCCCGACGCCGGAGCGCCACAAGGTCCTGTATATGACAGGCGGCGTCCATGAGCCGGAGCCTCTGCAGAAAATACTGGCTCTGTCCGGTATGGAAGCTGTCAACGGCAATAAGGAGACCTGCCCCGACGAGGAGGTGGCCCTGGCTATCATTGACTGCCAGGGGACTCTTCGCTGCGGCATTTATCCGGGGAAGGGAATCCCCACCGTCAATATCCTTGCTACCGGCAGGAGCGGCCCTCTGGCCAAATATATGACGGAGGATCTTTACGTTTCCGCAGTCACTTCTGCCCAGGTAACAGGGGCTATGGAGGCGGAGCCGGAAGAAAAGACGCCGGAGGATACGGAGGATCCCCGGATCCTCCGCGAGAAAGAGGAAGCAAAAGAAGAAGGTGTATCTGATCCCCTGACGGAAAAGGGGAGTGAGGAGACCGGCACGAAGGCGTCTTTGGGAATGGCTCTGGAGCCGGTCATGGCCGCCGGCAGAGTGGTCAGTCTCTTCCGGCAGGCGGCTTCCGAGGCCGTGAAGACCTGCCTGGAGATGATCCTGCCTTTCATGGGCTTTGCCGCTCTCTTTGTGGGCATCTGCAGGGGGTCGGGACTGACCGGCTTTCTGGCAGGGCTGATGCAGCCTGCAGGAAGCAGTCTTCCGGGCCTTATGCTTCTGGGAATCATCTGCTCCATTCCGGGCCTGAGCGCCGTGCTGGGCGCGGGAGCCGCCGCAGCACAGATCTTTTCAACAGTCATAGGGACCCTGATCGCATCGGGGAGCCTTACGCCCGCTATGGCCCTGCCCGCCCTTTTTGCCATCAACTGTCAGTGTGCCTGCGATTTTATCCCGGTGGGTCTTGGAATGACTGAGGCAAGGCCGGAGACCACTCAGGTGGGCATTGCGGCTGTTACCATGTCGAGATTTGCCACGGGATGGATCCGGATTCTGATCGCGGTGGTATTCAGTATAGGTCTCTACCGCTAGCAGCGGGAAGAAACGGTTTTTAGATCAGCCGGAGAAAGGCCCTGAGGGCCGTTCCGCTGTGATTTCAGGGGGAGCCTGCTTTATGAGCCGGCTCTCCTTTTCATTGTCTCCGGCCGAAAGAGGTCTTTCAGAAGCGGTCCCTGTCATCGGCAATATACTCAGCGGGCAGGGGGCAGCTGGGCAGCTGGGCAGAAGCGTCACTGCCAATTGAAGGCATACACCTGAAGGTGTATAATGAGAATAGAAAACGAGATCACCTCTTTCTCTCAAAGGTATAATAAATGAAAAAAACAATATACCACGGTTCGGATCACATCATTCAGACGCCTGCGTACCACGGCGGCAGGCCCCATAATGATTACGGCTTTGGGTTCTACTGCACTGAAAGCTGTGAGATGGCCAAAGAATGGGCCGTGTCAGAGGAACATGACGGCTATGCCAACTGCTATCATCTTGATATGGAAGGACTCAGGATTCTGAATCTGAACCGGGACTATTCCATTCTTACCTGGCTGGCCATACTTATTCAGAATCGGACCTTTAATATAGATACGCCGCTTGCTGCAGAGATCTCCCAATATTTGCGAGAAAACTTTTTCGTGGAGACGGCAGCTTATGATATAGTCATCGGCTATCGGGCCGATGACAGCTATTTTTCTTTCGCCCAGGATTTTCTGAGCGGTGCCATTTCCTTTCAGCAGCTGCAGAGGGCCATGTATCTGGGGGAGCTCGGTGAGCAGATCGTGCTTGTAAGCCCCAAAGCTTTTTCTGCCATTCATTTTATGGGCTGTGAGAAGGCATTCCGAAGCGACTGGCTGCAGAAAAAGCTGCAGAGGGACCAAAAGGCGCGTGCGGAGTATCTTCACTCTGACAGAATACGCTATCGGAAGGGAGAATTGTATGCCGTCACGATCCTGGACCAGGAGATCGGACCGGATGATCCCCGTCTTTTTCAGCAGGGAGGCAGATCATGATGCATTCTTATGAAGAAATATATACTGTCAAAGCCCAGGCAGCACTGGGGCAGATGCTGCGTTATGCGGTGGAAGATCTGCAGATGGGGCTGAATGAATTCTGGGACATGTTTTTGATCTCCGGGATTGCCGATCTTTTCGGAAAGGGAGATTACAGGTTTCTTGTGGGAATGTCGGGAGTGGAGACCGCATGGGAAGTTGTCTGGCGGATGACAGGGGCCTGGCCTCAGACAAAGCCGTCCTTCCATCTGGAAAAGAGTCCTGTTTACTGGACAGGCTGGATCCTGGCCTGGTATCAGTGGTATTCGGGAAGAAGCTTCAGGAGGATCGATGAATTTCTGAAACCGGAACAGGTGCAGGATATGTATATGCCGTATCATGAAATGGACCCTTTGCAGTTCGCGGATGCGGCAGAGGAGATCAGGCGAAAGAAAGAAACGGTGACCCGGCTTAAAATGTACAGGGAACGCATAGGTTTAAGCCAGTCGGAACTTGCCCGGGAGAGCGGAGTTTCCGTCAGGATGATCCAGTACTATGAACAGCGCCGGAAAGACCTGGACAAAGCCCAGGCCGGAACAGTATGGATGCTGGCAAGGGCCCTGGGATGTTCCGGGGAAGACCTGCTGGAATTTTGATCTGAGGGCCGGAAGAGACGAAAACTGAATACAGAAAATATTAAGCCTTGTGCTGCGGATGAATCGGATCATCCTGCGGCATAAGGCTTTTTTATATGCAGCTGTCTGGAAGGCAGGGATCCCGGGCTGTACGGACAGGGCAGATGCCCTGCTTAAGTGTATATTTTTTCCATTCCGCGGAAATTCTCTGTACCAATGGATTTCCACGGGGGTGGAACCTGTCGGAATTAAGGCAGGGCCTCCTTTTTACTAAGATAAGGTCAGCAAAGGAAAACAAGCAAAAAACAAAACAGAAGGAACAGACAAAAAGCACACAAAAGAAAAGGATTTCAAAAAGGAGGAAATCAAAATGGCAGACTGGTTAAAACTTGAAGGCAAGGTAGTAGC
>CAMOGQ010000134.1 GCA_946614165.1 uncultured Lachnospiraceae bacterium | reverse complement strand
AGAAGTGCCAGCCGGCCTTGAAGGTGTAGGTGCCGCCGGTCTTGTAGTTGACGGCCGCCGTGTCTTTCTTTACATGCTTCCATCCGTCTATGATGGCGCCGGTCTCTTTTTCGAAGTAGTACCAGTAGTCGCCGCATCTCTGATAGCCGGTCTTGCGGACGCCGTTCTGGTCAAAGAACTGCAGGCCCTTGTCCGGGGTCATGGACACGTTGTCGGTCACCTGGCTGCCGTTTTCGTCGAAGAAGTGGCGGCCCTTTTTGATGGTGACCTTTTTGCCGGTCTCCTGGCTTTTTACCTTTACGTCCTCTTTGAGATACTTCCAGGCGTATTTCAGAAGGCCCGTCTTAACTTCGAAATAGTGCCATACGCCGTCGTAGATGACCCAGCCGGTCTGGATAAAGCCGTCCGCGTCAAAGTACTGGATCCCGGCGTCCGGGGTCTCGAAGGGGCCGGCTATGGCAAAAGTTCCATCCGCGTCAAAAAAGTGTTTTCCCTTTCTGACGGTCAGAGTCTGGGTCTGGGGCTGGGCGGGTACGGCGGCCGGATCGGTGGTGGAGGCGTCGGTGAGGATCACGGATATGTCGGGACCCGTGACAGTCTGGTCCGCGGTGAAATCCATCCATTCCGAGACGTGCTGCTTCAGGGCCTTGTCCTTGGGATCCACATAGTAGAGATGCCATCCGCCGTTGTAGTAGTACCAGCCGGCGGAGGTGATTTTGGGAACGGTGCCCAGATCCGCCTGCTCCAGTTCTGCCGCCTGCAGGTCTTCGATCTCTTCGGCGCTCTCGTCCGCGGGGGCCTCGTCAGTGGCTTCCCCCTCCGGGACGGGCTGGGCCTCGGGGGTCTCCATGGGGACGTCCTCAGGAGAGAGGGTCTCTTCCGAGGGTCCGGGATCCGGGGCTTCTTCCGGAGTCTCGTCTGTCAGGCCGGGGCTATCCTCTGCCTGGGCCGGTGTATTTCCTGCTTCCTGATCCTGACCTCCGGCTACGGTTTCTTCTTCTGCAGACGATGGAGCTGATGGTTCGGGCGTAGAAAGACCTGCCTCACCTGCCTCGGTACTGATCTCTTCGGAGGGTACGTCGGCCGCCAGGGCAGGAGCAGAAAAAGGAATCGCAGCGGCAGTCAGCGTGGTGATCAGCAGGAGTGCCAATTTACGCTTCATGTGTGCTCCTTTCAAAATATTTATATGGCCGTTGCTTGTGTCAGACCTCCCTGCGGGAGACCATATATTGTTAATGATACACGTGATTTGGCAAAAATGCTATCTCAAAATCCGGACTTAACAATTCCGGCCCTTGTGCAGGATGCACGAAAGGCCGGGAGAAAGACTTCTTTATTTAATGTTTCACCGGGGTTCATGCCCCGGGACCGGCATCTTTCCCTGTGGAAGAGGCTTTTCTTTCCTCCATAAGGGTCCGGATTTTTCCTATGTAGTAGAGGGATCCGAAGGCAAGAATGCCGGCGGTCCCTTCCTTTTTCTGAAGGAAAAGGGCTTCGCTCAGGGCTTCTTCCAGGGAGGAGGCGGCCCATGCCCTTCCCCCGCATTTATGGATGAAGGCCGCCAGGTCCTCTGCGGGAAGGGCCCTGGGATTTGGCACCGTCACGGTGATGAAGTGCTCCCCGAAGGGGATCATCTGCCGGTACATGGTTTCATAGTCCTTGTCCGCCAGGACGCCTGCGATCATGGTGAGCTTTTTCCCCGGGAAGCAGAGGGAGAGGCTCTCTGTCAGAGCTCTGATCCCGTCCGGATTGTGGGCCCCGTCAATGATAAAGGGAGGATCCCCGGAAAGGATCTCAAAGCGCCCGGGCCAGGCGGCAAGGGAAAGGCCAAGGCGGATGGAGGAAGCTGTAATGGGACAGCCCTTTTCCATAAGGACCAGGGCCGCGGCCGCGGCCAGGGAGGCGTTTCCCGGCTGGTATGCTCCCGCAAGGCGGATGTGGAGGGGAGAGGAGGAAAGGAGGCCTTCCGCTTCCAGGGTAAAGAGGGTCCCCAAGGCGCCGGAGGAAAGGATCCTGGGGCGGGGGGCCAGGGTCAGGCCCGCTCCCTTTTCCAGGCACCTTTCTCTGATGACGGAAAGGACATCCTCTCTCTGGGGGGCCGATACCACATGGCAGCCTTCCTTGATGATGCCTGCCTTTTCCCGGGCGATCAGGGAAGGGGAGGAGCCCAGGAAGGCTTCATGGTCCATGGAGATGGGGGTCAGCACTGCAATTTCCGGGCATGGGATGACGTTTGTTGCGTCCAGGCGCCCTCCCATGCCGGCTTCCAGGATCACCACGCCGCAGCCCTTCCTTTTGAAATACAGGATGGCAGCCGCCGTCAGAAGCTCGAACTCCGTGGGAAGCCCCGGCCCATTCTTAGAAAGGGGAAGACAGGCCCTCTGGATTTCTTCCGTAAGGAGGGCCAGGTCCTCCTGGCTGATCTCCCTGGTCCCGGAGGGAGAGCAGATCCGGATCTGCTCGGTGTATCTCTGGATCCAGGGGGAGGAAAAGACCCCGCAGGTAAGGCCCGAGGAGGCCAGGATGGAAGAGAGGAAGGCGCAGACGGATCCCTTTCCGTTGGTGCCAGCCACATGGACATATCGGAGGTCCTTCTGGGGATCTCCCAGAAGGGAAAGAAGTGCCGAGACCCGCTCCAGGCCCGGCATGGAGCCTCTTTCCTTTACCTTCTGCATAAAGAGAAGTACGCTGCCGGGGGCAGCGTACTCATGGTCTGTGCTTCTTTTACTGTCTTTCTGAAGGGGATCCTTCGGATGATTCTGTGTGGTCATGGGTTTTTCCGCTCTTTCCTTTAAACTTTGGTCCTTCGTTTCTGCTCTGCGCTTTTGATCAGGCCTTCAGTGAATGCCTGTCTTCAGGAAGGCCGGAAGATAGCGGCCGGAGGGCCTGAGGATCCCGGCAAGAAGCAGGGCGTTGACAGGATACATGACAAGGCTCTTTAAAAATCTGGCCGCAAAGACGGCGGGGAAGGGATTCCCGTAGAGGAGGGAGAGATTGAAGCTGTTAAAGAGCATGCTGACAAGGATCGTTTCCGCGGCCTGGGCCAGAAGGAGCCTTTTAAGGGTCAGGGGCTTTTTGTAAAGGATCAGACCGAAGATCACGCCGGTCAGCATGGAGCTTACGGTAAAGCCGGGGAAATAGGGACCTGTGGGCCTGACCAGGTAGGCCAGGATATCGGTCAGGGCACCTACCAGGCCGCCTACGGACGGGCCCATGAGAAGGCCTGCCATGGCAACGGGAAGGAACTGGAAGCGCAGCTCGATCAGCTGGGTGACGGGGACCTTCAGAAAGCCCAGGACGGTGGCCGCGGCCAGAAGAAGGCCCGCGGTGGTCAGGTAACGGACATCTTTCAGTTTTTCCATAAAAAAAACCTCCTTTGTGATCCGTGAACTACATAAGGAGATTCCCAGGGAGGGGGCTCTGTATGTAGCAGCGGGATGCGGCTGCGGAACCGCAAGAAGGACTTGCCTCTCGGGCAAAGCTCTTCTTTTCGTCCGGGTGACAACTCCCTGTTCACCCGGCACTTAACGCTCCGTGGCCTACTCTGCGTTTCTTTTTACGATTTTATCATAACATGCCCGCAGGGCCTGTCAATGACACTTTTGTTAATAAAGTCCTCCGGAAGAAAAACATCCCGGCAGATTGACCGGGATGTCTTGCGTTTACTTTTTCGCTGCCTTTCTGCCGCCTTCCTTTTCTTCGGGAGGAAAGCTGCTGCGGTAGGCGTCCAGAAGATCGGTCCGCTCCTTCTTTCGGAGGCCGTAGCTCACGCTTCTGGTGATCAGGTCATAGGCTACGGCGAAGATGGGGACGCCCACGATCATGCCCGCAAGGCCCCAGAGGGCGCCGAAGAAGAGGATGGCAAAGAGGATCCAGAAGCTGGAAAGGCCGACTTTGTCTCCCAGGATCATGGGACCCAGGACGTTGCCGTCCACCTGCTGGAGGATAATGATGAAGGCCACGAAGAGGAGGCACTTCCAGGGGGACTCTGTCAGAATCAGCAGGGCCGAGGGGATGGCTCCCAGGTAAGGCCCGAAAAAGGGGATAATATTGGTGATTCCCACAATGACGCTGACCAGGATGCCGTAGGGAAGGCCCGCGATCATGGAAAAGACCAGGCAGATCAGGCCGATGATGGCGGAATCGATGATCTTTCCGCTGATAAAGCCGGAAAAGCTCCGGTTTACGAAGCGGACCTCATTCCCCAGCCAGTCGGCGGCCTTTCCGGGAAGGATGGCGTAGGCGATCAGCTTTGCCTGAGCCATGAATTTTTCCCAGCCGGCCAGGAGATAGACGGAAATAATAAGGCCCAGGCCGAAGTTCTTGATGATGCTGAAGATACTGGAGAAAGAAGCCGTTACCCGGTTCATCTGAGAGGTCAGAGTGGGCAGCAGGTCCTTTGACAGCCATTCGTTCAGTCTGTTGGTCACGGTCTGGACGGCCTGCTCGATGAGGCCTACCAGTTCGTCCCCGGTCTCGCTCTGGGAGCCGGCACTGATGTTTTCCAGCCAGGCTTCGAACTGGCGGACATAGGAGTTGAGGGACTGGACCAGGGTGGTCACGGAGCTTATGATGCCGGGGACGATGGCCATGGCCAGAAGGGCCAGGGCAATAAAAAGAAGGATCATGGTCAGAAGAATGCTGAACATGCGGATGCTGCCCCTGCGCTTTATCTTCATCCGGTCAAAGAGAAGACCGATCCACTTTTCGAAGGTCAGGGCCACGGGCCTGAGCAGGTAGGCAAATACAAAGCCGAATACAAAGGGCATCAGGATAGCAGTCAGGGAAGAGACGGCCTTTACAATGATCCCGGTCCTGAAAAAGACCAGCAGTATAACGCAGATGACAAAGGTGATGGAGGCCACCAGAAGCAGTATATCCCGGTAGCGTTTTCCGTTTTCGTTCACGGCAGTATCCTCCTCAAATGGCTGTATGGAGGCCCCTTCTTTTCCCGCAGGAAGATAAGGAAAGGGTCCCTGCAGGGTCAGTATAGCAGAAATGGGGGAAGGTGGAAATGGTAAAGAAAAAGTAAGATTTGGCAGGACAGTAATTCGGTCAGAGCAGCACATTCATCCTTCAATGCCGGTATTCCGGGCCCCTTCAAACGGCATGAGCCGGTACTGATGCCTTTCTGACGCAATAATTACTAAATTAATGAGTTTCAAGAGTCTCGGAAGTTAAACTGTCAAACTACCAAGACGGTATCAACGATCGCAGCAGAGCCGCTTATAATCGTTCCATTTTCATCATGGATGATCTTTTGTGCTTTGATGAATGCCATATGCCTGTCCTCCATAAACGTAGTATTTAAGTAGAACTACATTTATTGTATCAGGTACATGTCGGACAATAATATGTCGGAAAACTGCAGGTTTTTCGCAGATATTGATATAAAAGAGACGGTGTAGTTCTACTTTTACTGTTAACTTTTCAATATTTTACACCTAAACCGTGCTGGTGACTACTTTTCTGCGTCAACAGCACGGTTTTAAGTCGCTTGTATCAGTCTGCATCAGACATCTCGCCCCTAATCATCCCAAGGATTTCCTCGTAGCTTCTACTGCTGTTGATGATTGCTTCCCAGACTTCGACCTTCCGTTTGGCATCCCGCTTGTCCAAAAGTATCTGTAATTCATCCACGGCCTTCTCGTGTGCAGCAGCTGTCCTTACGACTTTTTCCTGCGCTTTCAGGATTTTCTGTTCCAGAGTCTCCTCTGATGTGGCTCTTTTTTTCATTCTTCGTCTGATCCTTTCTTTGCTTTCGCTGATATTTCTTTGAGTTGGCTGCTGAGCTCCTTGGCCCAATAAGTAACGAGAGGAACGTCTATTCCGAATGCCTGAAGAATCCTTTTCTGCTTCTTTGTAACTCCGTGGTCAAGACGGTAAACGTTATCCGTCTGTCTTGTCATTTCTATTTTCTCCAGTTCCTTTATGGCGGCCGGAACCGTCATATAATTCGGTTTGTCTGCAAGAGTTCTCTCGCCTTCTTTCAGCAGTGTATACATTTTATTTCGAATAATTAGCGCGATAAACAAGTTTATATCCGCAAATAATTGGCATGAGGGATAAACATAATCCGAAAATGCGCAGAGCACCTCATAATGCCCTGCGCCAATCAACACAGTCAAATCATTTATCGAAGCAACTCCTCTATGATTGCTTTATCTTCTTCAGAGGATTCTATTCCTTCCGGACGTACAAGATAGATATCGTCTGCAGAAAGCCCAAGTTTCACATATAGTTCCGGAGTATCCTCTTCATTGATCCCCTCAAGCATAAGATTTGCCCTGGCTTGATCAAATGCCGTCTTTATACTTTTGCCGTATCCGATAGAGGAATAAAACTGTGCTGCGAAGGCAACAGCCGCCGAATCTCCGATGGAATCCGTCATACCTATTGCAGCATCAATGTACTCAACAATGGATTCTGCCTGTTCTGCCGAAAAGCACGCATTAAAGAACATGAACCGTACTTTATCCGATACAGTACTAATCGTTAAAGCCATCGCTTCCTTTGTAACTGTCTTGGAAGCACCGTATTCATTTTCAAATACCAAATCCCCATATTCATTACCGTGACCGCTAAAATGAATAATATCAGGTTTAACTTCATTGATTACTTCGATGATATCACCTGTTCTTACAGCCCAGCGACTCTCAAACGTAATGGTATCCCGATATTCTGATTTACGAATTCTTTCCTGTATTTCCCTGGCCTCCTCATCCAGTCTCAAGGAATTTGTATTCTTTGGATTTGCCGCAAGGAACAAAACCGTTATCTTCTCTGGCAGCCTCTTCAAAGCTTCTATCTGATCCTGCATATTTGACTGGACATTCTCATGAAGCTGCAGAGTCCTGTTCACCGAATCAATCTGACGCTGCGTCTTTCTTTGTAAATCGGCATCTTTTTTAAGCTGTCTCCTCTGTTCCCGCATTTGTTCCTGATTCAATCTTTTTTCGTCGTTAGCTATTTCCTTTTCCAGCTTTGAAATCTTGCCATCAATGGATGCGATTTTTTTATATGATTCCGATTTATCCTTTTCAGCTCGTTCTATGTCCCTAAGACGATTCTTTATAGTCGTTTGGTTGTTGGTTCTGCTGATCGCCGATCGAGCGGAATCAATTTTTTTGCTGGCATTGGCTATTTTTGTACTTTCCCTTGCCTTTTCGTTAAGAAGCCTTGTAATTGTCTCTCTCCTACGTTTGATACTATTTTGATATGATTCAATAATACTCATCTATTTTTCACCTCATCAAAAAAAGTGAATGCCGCTGCTTTCACTATAACAACGGCATCCTACTACATGTAACTATCAGTGGTTTTTATCCTGTGGCGGGCAAGGATCATTTCCATAGCTATTACAAACGCGGAAATGACCATTTCGATCCTGAACACGCATCTCTGAATGCTGATTCTGAGCGATTGTTCTTGCGATATCCATTGCTTCCCGTTGTGTCGATACTACCCGGGTCGCCCTGGAATTATTTGCCCCGACAACAGCCCATTCTGATCCGCGACGTACCACAAATTGGTCTTTGTTTTCCATTGCATTTTCCTTTCAAATATGTAGAAAGCGACCATCCCACACTTTCGGGTTGTAATGTTACAATTGCGATATTTTTTATCTGTCCAGTCGCAATAACCAGACGCCTTCTCCTTCCTTCATGATTTCAACACGATGGAGAAAAAATATGTCCTCCACGATCGATTTTTATTGAAACTCACGAAGGGGTCTGTTATATTAACATTGATTTGCGCTAGTGGATGGTCTTCAGACCCTTCGCTCGCTTCTGAGAGATATCTGGTTGCCGCCTTTTATCTCTCTTTTTCTATGTGTATAGCATTTCGCTATTGACACCTCGGCTATTATATCAGAAGATCCGTTTCATTGCAACTATATATTGTATGCTCGTCTTCTCTCATATACAATATATAGTAATTTATCCTTTTAGTTCCTCAATCAAAAGTCCGACGCGGCTCCCTATATGATCCTTCAGGCCATCCTCATCTTCACAGAACATCTTTTCATTTTTGATAGCTTTTTCTATCCGCTTCATTAATTCCTGCACAGAATATTTCGTTTTTGAATATCTCGGCAGCAGCCGTCGAAGCTCATGCTCAGTATATCTGCGTCGGTTAGACGTGAATTTCTCAAAAAACGGTAACTTTTCAGATTTTGGATTTTTACCCATC
>CAMOGQ010000133.1 GCA_946614165.1 uncultured Lachnospiraceae bacterium | reverse complement strand
GGAGAGAGGATCCGCATCCGGCTGCCCAGAGGAGAATACTATTTTCTTCTGACCGTCACCTCCGGCTACAGGGTGGAATATACTCTGGACTGATCTCCGGAAACAGATCCGGGCTGGCCGGATCATACATGAAAAACTGACTGTCCCGGCTGCGGGACGGGCTGGAGAATCGCTCCGGGACGGCGGTCCCGGAGCGGTTTTTCGTTTCTGCGGTCAGGATCCCCAGGGCACTGACCGGGAAAGAGAGGCCTGTAAGGCATCCTCTCCCGCCTGCCCCGAAATGTGCTACAATGAACCGGGAATACCTTACAAAGGAAGAAAAACTGTATTTCCGGAAGGAGAACGTTTATGTTCAATAGATCCGATATCAGACGGGACGCCCCCCAGCTGACAGGGGGCCTGCAGGCCCTGAAGGGCTACGACTGGTGGTGGCATTCCTTTACCGGCCATCACGAAAGGACCGGTCAGGAAAAGGCCTTTTTTATAGAATTCTTTACCTGCAATCCCCTGCTGGGCGGGCCGGAGCCGGTATTCGGCCAGGCTTCCGACAAGGCCAGGCCCTCCTATCTGATGGTCAAGGCCGGCAGCTGGGGAGAGGACGCAGCCCAGATCCACCGCTTCTTCGGCTGGGAGAAGGTCAGGATCTCCCGGCGGGGACCTTTACGGATCCAGGCCGGGGACTGCATCCTGACGGAAAAAGGCACGAAGGGAAGCGTTTTTGTATCGGAGGAGACCGCTTTGTCCCGGCCTGAGATGATGACGGATCCGGGCTCCATGTCCTGGAAGCTGAAGATCAATAAGAAGAGAGCCTTCAACGTGGGCTGGGGGGCATCCGGCCCCATGCGGTCCCTCCAGGCCTTCGAGATGTTCTGGCACGCGGAGGGCATGAAGACAGAGTATGAGGGAGAAGTGGTCTGGCAGGGAGAAAAATACCTGGTAAAGCCGGAGGACTGCTTCGGCTACGCCGACAAGAACTGGGGAAAGGATTTTACCTCTCCCTGGGTCTGGCTCTCCTCCTGTCATCTGACCAGCCTTGTGACGGGGAAGGAACTGAAGGACTCTGTTTTTGACATAGGAGGGGGAAGGCCTAAAGTGGGCCCCCTGGCCCTTGACAGAAAGCTCCTTTCCGCCTTCTGGTACGAGGGCAGGCCCTATGAGTTCAACTTCAGCAAGTTCTGGACGGGGGTAAAAACAGACTTTTCCTGCCATGAAACAGAGGACAGGGTGGTCTGGCACGTGGAGCAGAAGAGCCGCCGCGACCGCATGGTCACGGATATCACCTGCCTGAAAAAGGATATGCTGCTGATCCGTTATGAAGCCCCGGACGGAAAGATGCGCCACGGCCGCCTGTGGAACGGGGGAAACGGGACAGGTAAAGTGGAGCTTTACCACGACGGGGCCCTGGTGGACATAGTGAAAGTGGAAAACGCCGGCTGCGAATACGGGGAATACGGCCCGGCCTCCGCCTGGTACGGTCCGTCCGGGCAGAGAAGATGACCCGGAGGGGGGAAGAAAGGAAGAAGGGATGAAGAAAAGAATTCTTATGATCTGCGGCCTGATCCTTCTGCTTGCGGCCGCCGGTCTGACCTTTTTTGTCACGGACTATTACCGGGCGGACGAAAGAGCCCTTGAGGCCCTGTCGGAGGAGGGGGCCGTCAGTGTAAGGGAGACCGACTACGGATATTTCTTCGACGGCCCCGCATCCGGAAAGACTCTTGTTTTTTATCCCGGCGCAAAGGTGGAAGAGAAGGCCTACGCCCCCTTTCTCCGCCTTCTGGCGGAAGAAGACATGGACGTATGCCTGGTGAAGATGCCTCTGCGCCTGGCCTTTCTGGACATGGACGCCGCCGCGGAAATCATGGAAGAGACGGAATCGGAGGTCTGGTATCTGGGAGGCCACTCCCTGGGCGGGGCCGCGGCCGCCATTTATGCCGCCGGTCACCCTGAGAAGATCTCGGGTCTGATCCTCTGCGCCGCCTATCCCACAAGGCAGCTGGGAGAGGATCTGACAGAGCTGATCCTCTACGGATCCGAGGACAGGGTCCTGAACATGGAGAAGCTGGAAGAGGGAAGGGCCTATGCACCTGAACGCTCCAGGGAATACTGCATCGAGGGAGGAAACCACGCCTTCTTCGGCGACTACGGACTCCAGAAGGGGGACGGAGAGGCCCTTCTGACCCCCATAGAGCAGCAGGAGGAGGCCGTCCGGGTCATCCGGGAGACCTTTCCCTGAAGGAGAAAAGGGCGATGGGCCGTAAGGAAAACGAAGGAAAAGAGAGGATAAGCGAAGGAAGTATTTGCAATCCCTGCGGTGGCAGAGCGGACGGAAGAATGTTATAATACAATTCGTAAAAGAAAATATGCCACGAGAAAAACGGCATTATTTCAGGAGGAAATTATTATGAAGACTAAACGTATTCTGGCACTGCTTCTTTCTCTGGTCATGGTCTTTGCTCTGGCGGCCTGCGGAGGCTCTTCCGCACCTGCATCTGAGGGAGCAGCTTCTGAAGAAGCAGCGGAAGAACTGGATCTGCAGGCAATCTACGAAGCATTCATCGATCTGCAGGCTGACAGCGAACAGGGCGAACTTATGCTCTTCCCCGAAGAGGATGACGAGATGATCGGCGAGTACTATGTGGGACTTTCCGATTTTGAACTGAAGCAGAGAGTCATCGCTTTCGCACCCGTGACCGGAGGTCCTCTGGAGATCGCTCTGGTGGAAGCGGCAAATCCCGATGACGTGGAAGGCATCAAGAAGTGCTTTGAAGACAGGATCGCCCGGGGCGGCGGCTGCGGCGCAGAGTCCGAGTATGCATGGGAGCACAGGGCCGGCGTCCAGGTCAAAGGAAACTATGTGGCCATGATCGTTCTTCCCGACGGATATATCATTCCCGACGATGTCTTTGCCCTTGCAAAGTAAAAAGACGCTTCGGTAAGAATGCACTTTTTCTGAGTGCTCTGCTTAAGGCAGGGCACTCTTTGCTGTATCCGGGCCTCTCTCTGAGAGGCGGCTTTTCGAACCGTTTCTGAAGTCATAAAAGCAAAAAGGCTTATTCCTTTTTCAGGGGGAGACTATGGTTTTTTCCACGCCTGTATTTCTGTTCTGCTATCTGACCCTGGTCCTGGCCGTCTACTACCTGTCCCCGGTCAGGGTCCGGAACCTGGTCCTCTTTATCGCTTCCCTGCTTTTCTATTTCTGGGGAGAACAGATTTATTTCCTGATCATGATCTGGTCCACGGCTATAGATTTTACCCACGGCCTTCTGGTGGACAGGTGGAAGAGGGCCGGAAAGCTGCGCCTTGCAAAGGGAGCGGTGGCTTCTTCCGTCATCATGAACCTGGCCCTGCTCTTCTTTTTCAAGTACTGGGATTTCATTGCAGCTTCCCTGCAGAGCATCGGCATTTCCTTTATGCCGGTCCTGGGGATCCACCTGCCCATCGGCATATCCTTTTATACCTTCCAGACCATGTCCTATACCATCGATGTGTACCGGGGAGACGCCAGGCCGCAGAAGTCCATCCTGCGCTTCGGCACCTACGTGACCCTTTTTCCCCAGCTGATCGCCGGCCCCATCATCAAGTACAAGGAGATCGCGGACCAGCTGGAAGAAAGGACCCACAGCTTTGACCGCTTTGCCTCCGGCGTCTGCATCTTTATGGTGGGCCTGTCCAAAAAGCTCCTTCTGGCCAATACCCTGGGCAGGATCTGGGAGATTTACAAGGTCATGCCCCAGGGAATGAGCGTGCTGGGAGCCTGGCTGGGAGCCATAGCCTTTACCTTCCAGATCTATTTTGACTTTTCCGGCTATTCGGATATGGCCATAGGCCTGGGCCGCATGCTGGGCTTCGAATTTCTGAAGAACTTCAATTATCCCTATACGGCAGTCAGCGTTACGGATTTCTGGCGCAGATGGCACATCAGTCTTTCCACCTGGTTCAGGGACTATCTCTATATTCCCCTGGGAGGCAACCGGGTACGTCCTGCCAGGTGGGTCCTCAACCTGATGATCGTCTGGGCCGTTACGGGCCTCTGGCACGGAGCCAGCTGGAATTTCATGTTCTGGGGGCTTTACTACGGGATCCTGCTGGTCCTGGAAAAGCTGGTCCTGGGAAAATATCTGGAAAAACTTCCGTCTTTCCTGCGGCACCTCCTGACCATGCTCATCGTAGTGGTGGGATGGGTCCTGTTCGGACTGGAAAACGGCGGCATGCCGGCCTATCTTAAGGTCATGTTCGGAGGCGGCCCCCTTCTGGATCCCGGAGCTTTGTATCTTCTCAGAAGCTACCTGCCGGCCCTGATCGCGGCGGCGGTGGGTTCCACTCCTTTTGTGTCCGGTCTCTTTGAAAAGATCCCGGAAGAGGGAAGAGGTTTCCTGAGGCTGATCCTGGTGGCCGGATCCCTGGCCGTCTGCACGGCCTATCTGGTGGCGGATACCTACAATCCTTTCCTTTATTTCAGGTTTTAGGGAGGCGGCGGAATGAAAAAGATTCAGAATATTCTCATAACCCTGATCTTTGTCGGATTTATCGGCCTGATGGGCCTTCTGACCTTCCTTCTGCCTGCGAAAAGGTTTTCCGAGAACGAGAACCGCTACCTGCAGGAGTTCCCGACAAAGATCACGGTAAAGAAGATCATGGACGGGAGCTTTATCGAAAAGTTTTCCGACTACGCTTCGGACCATGTGCCCCTCAGGGACACCTGGGTCCATATGAAGGCGGCCCTGGAAAGGGCCTCCGGCCGAAGGGAGAACGCCGGCGTCCTTCTGGGAGAGGAGGATACCCTCTTCATGATCCAGAAGGATCCGGATCCGGGAATATACGAAAGAAATCTGAAGGCGGTCAACAAGCTTACGGAAAGCTGCTCTGTCCCGGTCTATTTCGGACTTATTCCCACGGCGGCCTCTGTCTGGAAGGACAGGGTGCCCGGGGGCGCCATTACCGCGGATGAGGACTATTACATAGACCTTATGAACCAGGGCAGCAAAGCCACCGCTTTGGATGTATCCGGCGTTTTGAAAGAACATGCGGGAGAATATATCTTTTACAGGACAGACCACCACTGGACCAGCCTGGGGGCCCTCTACGGGACCAACCTGATCCTGGAAAAGCTGGGCCTTGAGACCATCGATCCCGACTCTCTGAACTGGACCAGGGTATCGGATTCCTTCTACGGCACGAGCTGGTCCAGGTCCGGTGCCTTCTGGATCCCTCCCGATGAGATCTGGACCTGCGTGCCGGAAGAGGGGATCGAATTCACCTCCTGGATCACGGGAAGCCCGAAGATATCCACCGTCTATCATCCGGAAATGCTGGAAAAGAAGGACCAGTACAGCTATTTCCTGGGAGGAGAGCAGGGCCTGGCCGTCCTGAAGACGGATCACCAGGGGCCGAAGGTTCTTCTGATCCGGGATTCCTACGCGGACTCCCTCTCCCCCATCCTGGCCATGCGGTGTTCCGAGGTCCATATGTTTGACATGCGCTACAACAAGATGTCCGTCAGGGATTACATAGAAGAGAACGAAATCGACTACTGCGTGATCCTCTACGGCTTTGAGACCTATTTCACCGGCTCGGACATTGTTCTGATCGGAAGATAAGGGGCCCCTGCCTTCCCCTGTCTGATTTTTAAGAAAGAGAGGTAACCCAAATGAAAAAAGCCCTGACAATCCTGGTAAGGATCCTTGCGGCGGCAGTCTTCGTCCTGATACTTTGCGCCGTCATCTGGCGTGAGGCGGCAGCGGCCGTTTTTCACAACCTGGCAGCCCCCAGGGCGGCTCTTCCTGCCCAGGAGAGCTGGGGCGGCGGCACCGTCTACGAAAAGATCCCCTATTCGGACGTTTCCCCCTCCGACTATCTGGATCTGTACGTACCGGACGGAGAAGCAGGGGACCTGGTGGTCATGGTCCACGGAGGCGGCTTTGTTTCGGGCGACTCTCAGACCAGGCAGGCCAGACTGGTCTACCGGTATTTCCGGGACAAGGGCTATGCAGTAGCCAGCGTGAACTACCGCCTGGCCCAGGAGGCCGTCTATCCGGACCCCGTAGCCGATGTGAAGGCAGCGGTCCGCTTCCTTCGGGCCAACGCGGAAAAGTACGGCTATAAGGCGGACCACATCACCATTATGGGTGAATCCGCAGGAGGCTACCTGGCTTCCATGGCGGCTCTGACGGCAGACGGGGAATGCAGCGATGTCCCCTTTATCGGGGAAGAGGAGCTCTCTCAGCCGGTCTCCGGTCAGGTCCAGGTCCTTGTGGATTTCTACGGCTGCGTGGAGCTGGGAAACATGGAGGCGGACTGGAAGAGCCTGCATTATCCGGAGCTTCTGATAAAGATCGCCAACTCCTGGGCGTCCAAGGACGTTCTGAACGGCTATGAGAACTGCGAATCCGCCTTCCTGGGCAGGAACATGTCGGAAATGACCCCGGAGGAAGCATACACCTATTTCCCTATTTATTATGCACAGAAGAATCTCCCCTACAGGGACGATCTGTCCATCTATATCATCCACGGGGATGCGGACATCACGGTCCCCATGATGCAGAGCCTCCGCTTTAACGACATGCTTTCCGACCTGCTTCCCATGGAAAAGGTGGCCCTGCGCATCGTACGGAACGCGGGACATGCGGCGGATCAGATCTATGCCGAAGAAGAGCTGGAAAGGATCCGCATGTTCATGGAGGAAGGAAGGGAATAAGCCTTTTCGGGAAAGGAAGGGCCGAAAAGATGACAGGGCTCCTTTTAAAATTTCATAAAAAAGGCCTGCAGGCTCTTTACTTTTTTGTGAAAATGCGATAGCGTTTACATAGATATGAATATAATTCATCCACACGAAAGGAGTAAATAACATGAGTATTTCACCTCTTCAGAAGGCAAGATATGAGTACAGCCCCAAGCTTCCCGGCATGCTCAGACACGGCATTTCCGAGATCTGCGTCAAAGAAGGCGAAGATACACAGAGCGTAGCGGATCAGGAAAAGATCAAAGCCCTCTTCCCCAACACCTACGGCAAGAAGGAGATCACTTTCCAAAAGGGCCAGAACACCTCTGCACCCAAGAAGCAGGTTGTCGGAGTTATCTTATCCGGCGGCCAGGCACCCGGCGGCCACAACGTTGTCTGCGGTCTCTATGATGCACTGAAGGCTACCAATAAGGAAAACGTTCTTTACGGTTTCAAGGGCGGCCCCAGCGGCCTGCTGGAGGATGACTATATCATCTTTGAAGACGACTTTATCGACCAGTACAGGAACACCGGCGGTTTCGACATCATCGGATCCGGCAGAACCAAACTGGAGTCTCCCGAGCAGTTCGCCGTTGCAGCAGAAGTCTGCAAGAAGCACGGCATTACCGCCATCGTCATCATCGGCGGCGACGATTCCAACACCAACGCAGCAGTCCTGGCTGAGTACATGGCTGCAAACAAGACCGGCGTTCAGGTCATCGGCTGCCCCAAGACCATCGACGGCGACCTTAAGAACGATGATATCGAAGCTTCCTTCGGTTTCGATACCGCTACCAAGACCTACAGCGAACTGATCGGCAATATCGAGAGAGATGCCAACTCCGCAAAGAAATACTGGCACTTCATCAAGGTCATGGGCCGCAGCGCTTCCCACGTGGCACTGGAGTGCGCACTGGAGACCCAGCCCAACATCTGCCTGATCTCCGAAGAAGTCGCAGCCAAGAAGATGTCCCTGTCCCAGATCGCTGACCAGATCGCCGATTCCGTAGCCAAGAGAGCTGCCAACGGCGACAACTTTGGCGTAGCCATCATCCCTGAAGGCGTCGTGGAATTCGTTCCCGAGTTCTCTGTACTGATCGCCGAGATCAACGAGCTGCTGGCCGGTGCCAAGGCTGACGAGTTCAACGCTCTTCCCAGCTGGGCAGACAAGTATGCTTTCATCGAAAAAGGCCTTACCGCAGAGTCCTTCAACGTATTCAAGATCCTTCCTCAGACCATCCAGCAGCAGCTGTTCCTGGAAAGAGACCCTCACGGCAACGTTCAGGTTTCCCTGATCGAATCCGAGAAGCTCTTCTCCGCTCTGGTAAAGGACAAGCTGGATGCCATGAAGAAAGAGGGCAAGTACAGCGGCAAGTTCAGCGCTCTGCACCACTTCTTCGGTTATGAAGGAAGATGCGCATTCCCGTCCAACTTCGACGCTGACTACTGCTACTCCCTGGGCTACAACGCATTCATGCTGATCCAGTACGGCTACACCGGATATCTTTCCAAGGTCTCCAACCTGTCCAAGCCCGCAGAAGAGTGGGTGGCCGGCGGCATGCCCATCACCAAGATGATGAACATGGAAAGAAGACACGGCGAAGACAAGCCCGTTATCAGAAAGGCTCTGGTAGAGCTGGACGGCAAGCCCTTCA
>CAMOGQ010000132.1 GCA_946614165.1 uncultured Lachnospiraceae bacterium | reverse complement strand
CTGCCTGTTCATGTTCTTGATCGCTCTTTCCGCGGTATCGTCCTTATAGCCTTCATGGTTCAATGTCCTGTCCTCCTTTGTTCCTCACGATGCACATATGCTCTATCCTGGATACCGCGTAATACTCAGACGCGGGATTCCCATCCTTGTCTTCCCCGTCGATGATCACAAACGTCCTGCTTTCGTCCATGCCCACATCTACATTCCGGAACTGCAGATGGTCATGATCCACATCTAATCCCAGGAACTTGACGTCCCTTTGTTTCTTGTATGCCATATAGTCCCCCTTTTGCTCACTTCTGCCTCGGCCCTCTATAGGAGCCCGGAAGGGGCCTCCATGCGTCTACCTGGCGGCCTGGTACAGTGGCGTCCCATCGGAACTGCCACCAGTCCCCATCGTCCCGGAGGCAGCCTTCCGCTGCATATACTCCTGCGAGCGAGAACAGGACGTCATGTCCGACGACGGGCTTCCTCTCGCTGATCGGGATCCAGAGGGCCTGCTCCCTTTCTTCCTCGCTGCGGTCTGCATCCAGGAGGGCATAGATCCCTTTCTGCAGCGCCTTCTTTGCCGCTTCCGTGAGATAGCATCCATCTTCATCCAGGATGCGTTCCAGTAACCTGGCGGCCTCTTCATTCTTCATCCTCGTCCTCCATATGGTCTTCGATAACCACCTTCACTCCATTCGCGATTATCTTCAGCGCTCTCTGGAAGCCTGCATCCCGCCCGATGATGAACCACATCAGGTTCGATGCCGCCAGTACGATAATGTCCAATACCACGCTTTCCGTCATTTCTTCCTCCTGTCCATGGCCAGCCTGCGCATGACCATGCCCGTTACTTCCTTCCAGTTCTTTGCAAATTCCTTTGCAGGCGGCGAATCCGGCTTGCCATAAGGACGGAATGCTACTTCCCTGCCGCTGGCAAGGATGACCTGCCTGATCCAGCTTCCTCCAAGTCCGGACGCGGCCATGATATCGTCTACCGAATCGCCGGCATCATACATGCTGAGCACCATCTGCCTTACCTGCGCCTGCTGCCATTTATCGTTCATTCTTTCTCTTCCTTCAAGTCGTCCCTTTCTTTTGCGGCCCCGCCCATGGCGATGGAAAAAATCGTGGCGGCATCACCGGCCAGAACCCCTAATATGAATGCGATCAACAGCTTCACTTTCTCCTCCTTTCAGTCTCAACAGCGTGTATGTCCTGTATCTGTAACCCGTCACAGGGTTGATACCTTCGTGCATGGACTCCTTGTCCAGATACCAGCCTTTCTTCACGATCGGCTCCTGCCATGTGGGCCATCGCATGATGACCCTCGTCTCCGGTTTCGGGATCGGCAGGTTCCGGGAGCTGCTGTAGGAAGATTCCTTCAGCCGCTTCTCCGTCCTGGGAGACTTGGTGATGTAAGAGGCGAGCTTATCCATATCGCCCATCTTCCGGATGTGCTTGAAATCCGTCATGCCATGCCCCCAGGCCTCGTCTATGATCTCATCCGTATCCGGGATCCTGTTGATCACCAGATGGATGTGCCATGCTCCCTTGGTACCCAACTCGATGTTGCGGATCCATTTCAGCTCGGCCCCTCTGGCCTTGTACTCCCTTCGGACCCTGCGGATGAACTTCTTCCAGTCTTCCACCGCCTGGTCCATATTCTCGGGTCGGGCATCCTTCCGGTATGTCAATGTTGCGAAATAGTCGCCTGCCGTGAAGTGGGCCCTCAGCTTCCGCCTGCACCGGATCTTCTTGTTCAGATCATTCCTTCTCTGGATCTGCTCCGGAGTGGCATTGGCCGGAGCCTCCCTCTTCTGCCCCGGTGCCCCGTACTTCCCGGTGTGATACTGCTCGACCTCGATCGCGTCGGGAAACCGATATCTATTCTGCTTATACATATCTGCCTCCCGGTCCTATCTTTAATATCTTTATCGAGGGAGAAAAGCGGGCGTTTTCCCACTTTCCGCGATCGCTATTTGTAATGCCCGGGGGCGTCTGCCTCCGGGCTTATCGTCAGATATTGAAGGTTCGGTCGATCCTCTCGACCACCCACGCGGACACGACGGCCGCTGCCAGGATGACCAGGAAGACGGGCAGGAGCTCCCCGCCAAATGCGGTGCAATGCCTTTCTGCCCTCGCTGACTCGATCAGATTCCAGCAAGGTATGATCGATATGAGCGCGGTCATTGCCATGCCGCATAAGATTTCAAGAACACGTGTGATCATTTCTTTTTCTTTCCTGCAGATTCCCACTCTTTTATGTGCTTCCCGAAGATACGGACGGATGATGATACATATACAGGATTCCCATCCGGGCCTCTCTTCATGTAGCGGTTATGCGTACGCCATTTCCCTTTACTGTCGACAAAGTAGTCCGTTATGGACCTCCACCCGTCCTGCTCGTATTTGGACTGGGTGGAGCCCATATATTCCATCTGGCGCCAGTCGTCGCCCCAGATGCTGTCAGCTTCCCGGGCCTGCCCGTAGTATTCCTTCGGCAGTGCCCTGGCGCTGTCGTCCCGGTACTCAAACGGCACCGAACATCTCCTTCATCTCTTCGTCCACATCCATGCCCATGGCTTTGATGATCTTGATGATCATGGGCGCATGTACCACGATCCGCCCTTTGACGATCCTGTGCATGGTCACGCCTGACATCCCTATGGATTCCGCGAACTCGTTGAGCGTGATGCCCTTCTGTTCGACGTACTCCTCAATCTTCTTTCCGAACTCTTCATACTTTTTCAATTCCATGTCTTCTCCTATGTCTCCCGTCACTGGTATCGGCTTATCGGGGTGAATGATGACCGGCTTCTTGACTTCCGCCACGGCCTTGCTCAGGTTGTCCAGCTTCTTCTTGTTCTCCTTCTGGCGCTTGTTCAGCTCTTCGGCCTTCTTGGAGAGGGCGGCACATGCTGCATGCATCTCTCCGATCTTCATGGACAGATCTGTCTCCCGTGCCTTCCTCTCCTCATCCAGCTGCATGATGGTCTCACATGCTGCGTTGAATTCCCTCTGGACCTGCTCTGGAGATTCGCATTCGATTGGGATCGTGGCCCCCTGTTTCGTATAGAGCAGGATCCCGTCCACAGTTGTCCCGCTCTTCTGGCTGATCCATTTCCCTTTTTTCAAGGCATCGATTCCAAAAGGGTCCACCAGGACCTCGTTGATCAATATCACTGGTCTCCTCCTTCCACCAGCTTCTTCAGCTGGTCCACAAGATTCTCCGCGGAAGACAGGGCGGACTTGTAAGCCTTGACGTTCACTGCCTTCTGCAGGTTCTCCAGGATGATATGGATCGATGCCTCAAGGCCGTTCTGTTGCGCCGGCGCAATTACTTCTTCCGTCTCCGGCAGGTTCATCCATCCATCGTCCTGATCGTCTTCTCCATCAGCTTCAGCGCCCTGACCCTCATCTTCCTGCTCTTCTCCAGATCCTTCTCGGCCCGCTTCAAATACCTGTCCGATGCTCTCTCCAGGATCCACAGCTGCAGGTTCCGGATCTTCAACAGCAGGATCAGGCCCGCTCCCGTCATCCGCTGTCTCAGCCTCTTCAAGCTCCCCTCCTTTCGCTTCTTCGTGCTCTGTTTCTTCCGGTTCTTTCTGGACACTTTCATCTGGTTTCTGTACACTTTCCTGCGGTTTCTGTGCAGTTTCCTGCGGTTTCTGTGCAGTTTCCTGTGGTTTCTGGACATCCTGCTCCGCTTTCCTGGCTTCCTGCTCCGCTTTCCGGGCATCTTCCTCCGCCTGTTCGTCGAAGATCAGGCGGGATATCCGGAAGAATTCTCCCCAGTCGATGGAATCCGGGACGCCGCCGAACTTCTTGATCTGGATATTGCCTTCGTACATGGCCATGAAGTAAAGGCCCTTACGGTATGTCCTGTTCCCGGAGGGATTGACCATCTCCTTTGCTTCATCCACATCCAGTCCGCCTGCCTTGATCAGTTCTTCTTTGAGGTCAAGGTTGTCTTTCCAGAACTGTTCGATCAGCTCATAGAGATCGTCAGCCACCCCTCTGTCCGGGGCCTGCTTGTTGAACTGCTTCAGCTCCCGGATGCCTTCCCGGCTCATGGCAGGCTCTACCATCTGCAGATCCGAATCCGGCAGGGTCAGCATCTCCGCCAGTTTGCTCTGGCCAAGTTTGCCGAATTCCGGCCGGAGGCGGTCTGAATTGCCATCCACCGAATACTTCTGATTGATAGCGATAAAGCGGGAGACCGTAGAGGCATTCAGGCCATATTCCGCCCTGGCCCACTCGGCTATGGTGTCATAGCCGTCATGCTTATAAAGCTCCTGGTCCCGGACCTGCCGCAGCTTATACCCTACTCGGACAAATCCCTCTGACAGGCTCCGGAGATCGTCCTCAATGGACTGCTTCATCCGGGCCCATTCGTCTAATGTCATCTGTACATATTCCATGTTTTTTTCTCCTTACACTGCTGCCTGCATCAATTTCTGCGTGTTCTCTTTCGCGATCTTCTTCTGGATGGCTCTGGTAAACCTCTGAAGCCATGGGCCTATGGCCTCGTAATCTGGCTTGCGGTCATATTCGCTGTAGGCCTGCAGGATCTTCCCCTCCCAGGTGCACTCCAGCGTATAATATGGACTCTCCTGCTGGTGCTCCCTGCGGAGGAAGAGGATGAAGGACTCTCTCTCTGTCATCTTCTTCATGTACCTGTCGCTGGCTCCCACACAGTGATGGAGAATGCGGCCTTCCCTGACCAGGTCCGATGCTTTCTCCGGAACGACGATGCAGAACCCTTTCGCTTCGTAGTGGAAGTGTTCCTTGTTGATACTGAGGTCCTGGGCTATCCGTTTGTATTTCCGGTCTACGTCTTTTTCTCTTTTAGCGTCTTTGGCCTTTTGTTTTTCTTCCGACCATCTGTCATGGAGTTCGTCTACCTTTGAAGACCGGCGGACAATATCGTCATGCAGATCCATCCCTCTTTCCTGGGCAAGTTCCAGATAGTCCCTGTACCGCGTGTTCATCTGGCCGAAGGTCCTTCTGCTCCGCATAGCCATCTTGTTGATGTACAGGACAGCTTTCTGCAGGGTCAGGCCTGTTCGATCCAATTGGAGGGGCTGTATATTTATCTCTTTGTCGTCGATCAGCTTCAGGGCTTCGTCTCCCAGCTTCTCATCATGCTGCTCCGCATAGCGCAGAGCGTTCAATCCGTAATACCCGATATTTCCTCTCTTCATCCGGGCTATTGAATTCCCGTTCACGTTGAGCAGATCCGTCATCCGGCCGGCAGATGTATTCAGTTCTTCCGTTTTTCCGTAGTTGAAGATCTGCCGGGCCAACTTGATGAGGCCTGCCCTCTCTACATATTCCAGGAAGGAATATATCTTCATCCTCTTCAGGGTCTCTACCGGATATACCTCTTCCCCTTCTCCCGGTTGGAAAAGTGAATCCTTCTCTCCCAGTTTTGCCATCCATTTATTCTCGCCTGACATGACTTCCCTGATGTTCGCTGTATACATGACAGCGTATTCGAAACATTTGATTCTGGGCGTAGGGGGATATCTATATCCATCTGTTACGAGCTTCGGGTTCCAGCAGGGCGCAACACTGTTCTGGCGGTCATCATGTTCATAGCAGGCCAGGGGGTTGAAGTATTTGTCCATGATCATCCTCCGGGTCTCTAATATGGCCTTGACCGGAACGTAGTCTGTTTCCTTTCTTCGTGTGGTCAGCACGTAGAACCTGCGCAGGACAAAGCCGTCACCATATCTCTGGATGATCCCTGTATACTCCTCCCTTCGGAGCACCTTCTGCCTTCCCCAATATTTGAGGACCAGTTTGGTGTCACAAAAAGGGCACTCGCATTCCGCGTTATGTACTCCCGGGTCATTGGATTCCCACTCCGTTCCGCAGTATGTACAGATATACCTGTATTTTCCGATCCAGATCCTCCTCTGGTCATATTTGGGAATGATCTGGCGGAGAAGGAAATTATGGCGCCGCATCCCATACCGGAAGCACCAGTCTTCAAAATCGTCAGGAATCGGAGGAATCAGTTCCATGGCCTTGTTCCACTTGTCGACCTGGACTTCCTTCTTTCTTTCGTTCCTTTCCTCCCGGATCCACCGCTGCCACCTGAGAACTGCATCATAGGCGGTGTCCTTTGGCTCCATCTCTATATCTGATTCAAGATATCCAATCGCCTTCTGCGTTCCAGTGCAGGCTATATTATCGTACATAACGAATCTGTAGCGATTGGTCACCCTGTCTGTCTTGACATCAGAGACGCGGTCGATCATGGCTTCTGTCCATTTTCCGGTCTGAGGAAAATAATTCCGCCAGCGCTTTTTGCGCTTATCGATATAGACCACAACTTCCGGCTGCAGGTCTCCCCTGTGCAGGGCATATCTGCTATATATGCTCAGTCTCAGAAGATGGTCACAGACCTCTGCTTCAATGACGGCTTGTACGTCGTATCCGAAATAGGTGACCGTATCCCATACGTAGCCACATTGATGACGATTCGGCCCCCAGTAATATGAGTGCAGCTCTTTACGGTCTTCCCTCTTCAGCCGGTCAGCGCGGATTATCTCTACCGCCTCCCTTGATGCCGGCTCCGGGGGGAGCATCTGCAGGAGGAGCTTCTTGATCACTTCTTGCCTCCGTAATACTGACTGATCAGCTTCTTTGCCTCGCCCATGGAAGGAACACCGAATGTCACCTTGCCGGCGCCCGTGATGCCTGCTGCCTTGATGATCTTTGCATCCACAGGCACCTGGTTCTGGAATGCTGCCTTGAGCAGGACGGCCAGACAGCCTTCCAGGCTCTTATTCTTGCGCCGGATCCCGATGGCGACCTCTTCCTTCTTGGCCGCCAGGGCCTTGGCATATTCCAGCCAGTCCAGCATCAGGCCCTGCAGTTTCAGCGCTTCCGCTTCGACGATCAGCTTTCCTACAGCGGCCGTTTCGGCGTCACACAGCGTCGGGATATCGCCCTCGATATAAGGACCTGCGAATTCCCCGATCCCGTTCTCCTTGGCCAGGACCCGGATCCCCTCATGGTCTCCCTCATTAAAAAGGTTTTCTGCCAGCTCGTTCAGCTCTGTGTAGCTGTCGAGCTCTCCAAATTTGTCGAACAATTTGCGTCTCCTTTCTTTTCCTTGCGGAGGTCTAACCTTTCATATCCGCTGGCCTCTCTGGCCTCTTCCAATGTCATGAATCCTCTGCACCTCATGCTCCTGGATCTTTCCATGCAATATGGCCATTGCCAGCACTGCCGGCATGGATTGTTGACTGGTTCTCTGGACATCGAGATCTCCTCCTTTGTCGCTATTACAAAATGCACCTTGCCGGATTTGAACCGGCGTCTTCCGCTGGGGGTTATTGATACGCATTCCTGGAGGTCTGAATGGCATTATGGATACAGTTAGATTGCGCGGATGCTCTCCCTGCTGAGCTAAAGGTGCTGATCACAGCCTGCCGGACTCGCACCGGCGTCTTTTGCCTTCCGTGGGTAGGTCAAGAGATAAAAACATTTTCCTTTCCGTCTGGTGCATGGTTATAAGGCTCTGCACTCGCTGCTGTGCTAAGGCTGCTTCGGGACCCGGCAAGTCCCTATATGGTCATGGCATGGGTCTTTCGTGTTTGTCTCCAGTCTTAGGATTGCTGTTCTCTTATTGCCCACGCTCGCATATTTGTTATCTGATTACGTAGATCACTGTTCCCCGGCCGCAGTGCTTATAGATCCAGTCGGCCATAGCGTTTTCGGTCCTTATGCAGGCCGGGGAGTTATGGGCGCCCAATTTGCCGCCCAGGAGGTACATCCGGTCGTATTTATACCGGGCGTATATGTGGTATGTAAGGGAATGGATGCCCCAGCCTTCCCAGGTCATGGAGCAGCTCCAGTACTGCCACCGTTTCCCTTCCTTGTTCTTGTATACCAGGCGGTCTGTCTTCCACCCAATCTTGTGGGAACCGGACGGTGTTTTCGTCGTCTTGGTTCCCGGTATATTCGCCGCGGAGCTGCACGGCGCAGCCTTCACCAGCTTGCGCTTGCCCCTGCGGCCGCGATACGCGAAGAGGCACATCTTCCCGTACCGCAGATCTGCGACGATCAGGTAATCCGTATCACTGCTGACCGTCTGGGCCTTCTTTTTCACATCTGCAGATGGGGTCTTTGAGTATTTGCCGTGGTCGAAAAAGAGATTTATGCGGACGCCGTTGCTGTCGAACATTTTGTACTTCTTCTCGTTTTCGGCCTTTTCTATCTCGACCTCTTCCGGCGTCTTCTGGCGCTTCCCCATCTTTCCGTCACCGGCATATACAGGGGAGGCCGCCAACAGGCAGGCCATGGCTACCAACAGGATCCGTTTCATCCTCTTTGCGTTAAGAACTCCCATGGCGTTTTCCCCCACCTGTTGATGTATGCTGTTTGGCATGCTGCAGTTCCCGCTCTGAGGGAAACGCGAAGACATTATCCTGTGCGGATATTGCTGAGGCCAGCATCTCCATGA
>CAMOGQ010000131.1 GCA_946614165.1 uncultured Lachnospiraceae bacterium | reverse complement strand
GCCAGGTTGTAGAGAAGGGGCGGGTTCTTGGTCTCCTTCTTGTGGGTGATGGAGGATACCTTGGGGATGCGTTCCTCAGGCGGCCCCTCCTGCAGATAGGAGATCAGAGCTCTGGCGTCCTCTTCCTTCAGGAAGCCGTTTTCCTTATAGAGCTTTGGAGACTGGAAATAGATGCTGCCTTTTACGGCATGCCACTCGGCCTGGAAGCTGTCCTCCAGTCCCTGGGGGCTGAAGGTGCCGATGACCCGGTAAAAGGGCGTCTTTACGAAGTTCCTGATCTCCCGCTCTCTCCGGACCACCATGCCAAGGACGCAGGTCATGACCCGGCCCACGGCGATGACACACTTTTCCTGACCCAGAAAATCCCGGATCCCGTTCCCGTACTTGAGGGTGATGACCCTGGAGAAGTTGATGCCCATCAGATAGTCTTCCTTGGCCCGGAGGTAGGCGGCGGCGCCCAGATTGTCGTACTCTCTGTCGTCCTTTGCCTCCCGGATGCCCCGGAGGATCTCGTCTTTTGTCTGGGAGTCGATCCAGACCCTTTTCTGGGCCTTGTCCCGGACCCCGGCCTCCTGGGCCACCAGGCGGTAGATGTACTCTCCCTCCCGTCCCGAGTCGGTGCAGATATAGATGGTATCCACCTGGGGATCGGTCAGAAGCTTTTTGACGATGCCGAACTGTTTTTTTACCCCGTCGATGACCTGGTAGCGGAAGGAATCCGGAATGAAGGGAATGGTATTCAAAGACCAGCGCTTCAGGGCCGGATCGTAGGCGTCCGGGTAGGACATGGAGACCAGATGGCCGACGCACCAGGTCACATAGGTATTCTCCGCCTCCATATATCCGTCCCTGGACCGGAAGTTCAGTTCCAGGGCACTGGCGAATTCCCTTGCAACACTCGGTTTTTCTGCTATAAATACCTGTTTTCCCATGTCACCTCATGTCATCATCTGCGGTAATAATCAGACACACCGGCCCCCTGCCTTCCGGCAGGAGCCGGTGCATCCTCCGTTCCTTCGATATTCTTACTTGCTCTGGATATATCCCATGGCCTTAAGGAGCTCTGCGCACTCCACAGCACCGCCGGCGGCGCCGCGCATGGTATTGTGGGCAAGGCCTACGAACTTCCAGTCATAGACAGTGTCTTTTCTGAGCCTGCCGATGGAAACGCCCATGCCGTTCTCGTAGTTGACGTCCAGTTTTACCTGGGGACGGTTGTCCTCTTCCATGTACTGGATGAACTGAGAAGGAGCGCTGGGAAGCTTCAGCTCCTGGGGCAGGCCCCTGAAGGAAGTGAGCTTTTCGATCAGCTCTTCCTTTTCAGCTTCCTTTCTCATCTTCACGAAAGCAGTGGCCGTATGACCGTAAAGCACGGGGATACGGATGCACTGGGCCGTGATCACAGGGCTCTGGGCGGGAACGATAACGCCGTTCTCCAGATGACCGAAGATACGGAGAGGTTCCTTCTCGGACTTCTCTTCCTCGCCGCCGATGTAGGGAATGACGTTCTCGATCATTTCGGGCCAGTCCCTAAAGGTCTTGCCGGCACCGGAAATGGCCTGGTAGGTGGAGACCACCACTTCGTAGGGATCATATTCCTTCCATGCGGCCAGGGCGGGAGCATAGGCCTGGATGGAGCAGTTGGGCTTGACGGCGATAAAGCCGCGCTCTGTGCCCAGTCTCTTCTTCTGGAAAGCGATGACGTCCGTATGCTCGGGGTTGATCTCCGGGATGATCATGGGAACGTCGGGTGTCCATCTGTGGGCGCTGTTGTTGGAGACCACGGGAGTCTCAGTCTTTGCATAGGCTTCTTCGATGGCCCTGATCTGGTCCTTGGACATATCCACGGCGCTGAGGCAGAAATCTACCTGGGAAGCGATTCCTTCCACATCGGAAACATCCTGAATGGTGATGTTCTTTACGGATTCCGGGATATCCCCGTCCAGCTTCCAGCGGCCGCCCACGGCTTCTTCATAGGTCTTTCCGGCGCTTCTGGGGCTGGCGCCTATGGCCGTGACCTCGAACCAGGGGTGATTCTCCAGGATGGAAATGAATCTCTGGCCTACCATGCCTGTGCCGCCAAGAACTGCAACTTTTAATTTATCGCTCATACTATTCTCCTAACTCCGCCTTCCGGCGGATTTTAATGACATTTCCGTTATATTTATATATTTCAGACGGTGGCAAGCCACTCTTTTCTGTTTGCTATGACTTCCTTCATGACCTCGGGGGCGGGACCGCCCAGGGTCAGACGCTTGTCCACGCAGGTCTTCAGGGATACGGCCTGGTATATATCTTCCTCAAAGGCTTCCGAGAAGGACCTGAGTTCCTCAAGGCTCAGCTCTTCGATGGCTTTGCCCTGGTCGATGCAGTAGAGGACCAGTCTTCCGATGATGCCGTGGGCATCCCGGAAGGGAACGCCCTTGACCACCAGGTAGTCGGCCGCGTCGGTGGCGTTGGTAAAGCCCCTGGCCGCGCTCTTTTCCATCACGTCCCTGCGGAAGGAAAGGGAGGAAAGCATGCCGGCAAAGAGTTTCACGCAGGCATGGGCCGTATCGATGGCGTCGAAAGCCGGCTCCTTGTCCTCCTGCATATCCTTGTTGTAGGCAAGAGGCAGGCCCTTCATGGTGGTCATAAGGGAGAAGAGATCTCCGTAGACCCGGCCGGTCTTGCCCCGCACCAGCTCGCAGATATCCGGATTCTTTTTCTGGGGCATGATGGAAGAGCCTGTGGAGAAGGCGTCGTCCATTTCCACGAAGCGGTATTCGTTGGAATTCCAGATGATCAGCTCCTCGGAGAAGCGGGACAGGTGCATCATGATCAGGGAAAGATCCGAAAGGAACTCGATGACGTAGTCTCTGTCGGATACGGAATCCATGCTGTTAAGGGTGGGTCCGTAGAAACCAAGCTCTCTGGCGGTATAGTCCCTGTCCAGGGGATAGGTGGTGCCTGCCAGGGCGCCGGATCCCAGAGGGCAGTAGTTCATGCGCTCCCTGCAGTCCTCCAGACGCAGCAGGTCCCTGCGCAGCATTTCGAAATAGGCGCCGAAATGATGGGCCAGGGTCACAGGCTGGGCCTTCTGCAGGTGGGTAAAGCCGGGCATGAAGGTCTCCGTGTTCTTCTCCATGATGTCAAGGATGACCTGGAGCAGGTCCCTGATCTCCGTATGCATCAGGTCGATCTGCCTTCTGGTATAGAGGCGCATGTCCAGCGCCACCTGGTCGTTGCGGCTGCGGCCGGTATGGAGTTTCTTGCCGGCGTCGCCGATCCTGTCGATCAGATTTGCCTCCACGAAGCTGTGGATGTCCTCGTATTCGTCGGTAAAGACCAGGTCTCCCGACTCGATCTCGGAAAGGATGACCCCCAGTCCGTTGATAATGGTATCGGCTTCCTCTGCGGTAATGATGCCCTGACGGCCCAGCATGGAGGCATGGGCAATGCTGCCCTCTATGTCTTCATGATAGAGCCTGGAATCAAACCGGAGGGAATCGTTGAAGGCTTTGACGGATGCGTCCGTCTCCTTGGTAAAGCGTCCGCCCCAGAGCTGTGCCATAGAGTTTCCTCTCTTTCGCTTACTGTATGCTTGAATGATGTGTGTCTTAAGGCATATAAAAACGCGCGAATATTTAAGACCGCAGAACCGGTCCTGCTTACCCGCGCGTACAAGAGCTGGAAAAGGGACTCGAACCCTCGACCTACTGATTACGAATCAGTTGCGCTACCGACTGCGCTATTCCAGCATATTCCCCAAATCGGCCTCCCGAATAGGTCAGCCGCCTGCAGCCCCCGGCTGCAGACGACTGTTATTATAATCATAATTTGTGGATTTGGCAAGAAATATTTCTTATTCCAGCGCATGGATAAAGAGGCCTGACAGAAGCTTGGGCTCGAACCAGGTGGATTTGGGCGGCATAAGGCGCCCTGCGTCCGCCACATCGAAAAGCTCCTGGATGGAGGTGGGATACATGGCAAAGGCGGCGCCGCCGTATCGGTCGGCCCTTTCCTCCAGCTCTCCCAGTCCCCTTATGCCTCCCACGAACTCGATCCTGGGATCGGCCTTGGGATCCTCGATGCCCAGAAGGGGCCCCAGGATGTTGTCCTGGAGGATGGAAACGTCCAGTCCCTCCACCGGGTCTTTTTTCCGGTACTGGGGACGGATGATCATCCTGTACCACTGACCGCCCAGGTACATGCCGATCTCGGACTTGGAGGCGGGATGGACCCTCTCCGAGCCGCAGGGAGCGATCCCCGCAATCTTAGTGCAGGCCTTGAGGAAAGTCTCCGGCGTATAGTCTCCCAGCGTCTTTACCACCCGGTTGTAGTCCATGATCATGAGCTGGTCCTGGGGAAAGAGAACGGACAGGAAGAAGTTGAACTCCTCCTCTCCCGTATAGCCGGGATTCTGTTCTCTCCTCTTAAGGCCCACCTTGACAGCGGAAGCGCATCTGTGATGACCGTCCGCGATGTAGATGGATCCGATCTCCGAGAAAGCCCCGGAAATCTCCGCTGTAAGGGCGGGATCGCTGATGGTCCATACCCTGTTGCGGATATCGCCGTCGGATATGAAATCACAGTCGGGCATTTCGGCTGTCTTTTCCGCCACGATCCTGTCGATGACGGCATGGTTCCTGTAGCAGAGGAAAATGGGCCCTGTCTGGGCGTTGCAGGTATCCACGTGGCGGATCCTGTCGATCTCCTTGTCTACCCTGGTATTCTCATGGCGTTTGATCACGCCGGACTGGTAATCGTCTATGGAGGCGCAGGCCACAAGACCCGTCTGGGTCCTGCCGTTCATGGTCTGGGCATAGATATAATAAGAGGGAAGGGGATCCTTCACCATATGTCCGCAGGCGATCTCCTCTTTCAGCATGTCCCTGGCCTTTTCATAGACACAGTCCTCATAGGTTCCCACCTGGTCCGGAAACTGTGTTTCGGCCCTGTCGATCCTCAGAAAGGAAAGCGGTCTGTTCTTCACTACGGCGCAGGCTTCCGCCCTGCTGTACACGTCATAGGGAAGAGCGGCGATCTGGTCTTCCAGTCCCCGGGCAGGTCTGTAAGCCTCAAATGGTCTGATAATGGCCATAAAGCACTTCCTTCCCTTACTTGATCACGCGTACGCGGAATACGCCGTCGATGGCCCTGAGCTTCTCCACCGTCTCGGGCAGGATCTCTCCGTCCAGGTCCATCATGGTGTAGGCGACTTCGCCCTTGGCCTTGTTGAAGAGCTCAGCGATATTGATGTCGGTGCTGCCGAAGATGGCTGTGAACTGGGTCAGCATGCCGGTCTTGTTGGCATGGAAGATGGCCACACGGCCGGGGGTCTGGCAGATGCCCATGTTGCAGTTGGGGTAGTTGACGGAATTAATGATATTTCCGTTTTCGATATAGTTCTGCAGCTCTTCCACCGCCATCTTTGCGCACTTGTCTTCGGACTCCGCCGTAGAAGCGCCCAGATGAGGGGTGGTGATGCAGCCCCGCTTGCCGGCCACTGTAGGGTTGGGGAAGTCGGAAACGTAGCGTCTGACTCTGCCTTCTTCGATGGCGTTCACGATGGCCTTCTCGTCGCAGAGGGTATCCCTGGCCATGTTGATGATGATGACGCCGTGCTTCATCTTCTCCAGGGCCGCCTCGCCGATCATGCCCTTGGTGGAGGGCAGAAGGGGCACATGGATGGTGATGATGTCGGAGACCTCGTAGATCTCTTCCACGTTGTTGACGTGGCGGACGGAACGGTTGAGGTTCCAGGCCGCGTCTACGGAGACATAGGGGTCGTAGCCGTAGACCTCCATGCCCAGATCGATGGCAGCGTTGGCCACGCGGACGCCGATGGCGCCAAGGCCGATGATGCCCAGCTTCTTGCCCCGGATCTCGGTGCCGGCGAACTGCTTCTTTTCCTTTTCCGCAGTCTTTGCGATGTCGGGATTCTTCCAGTTGCCGCGGACCCAGTCAACGCCCTCGACGATGTCGCGGGAAGCCAGGAGCATGCCTGTGAAGACCAGCTCCTTGACCGCGTTGGCATTGGCGCCGGGGGTATTGAATACGACAATGCCCTCCCTGGCGCACCTGTCCAGAGGAATATTGTTGACGCCGGCGCCCGCTCTGGCAATGGCAAGGAGATTTTTGGAAAACTCCATGTCATGCATTTTTGCGGACCTGACCAGGATGCCCTGGGCCTCGTTCACATCCGCCGTCTCCTCATAGAGGGCGGAAAACTTCTCGAGTCCGGCCTTGGAAATGTTGTTTAAGCAATGGTATTTAAACATCCTTGTATGCTCTCCGTTCAAGTCTTATTCGGCAGGATGTTCTGCCTCGAATTTTCTCATGAAGTCCACCAGGGCAACAACACCTTCGTAAGGCATGGCATTGTAGATGCTGGCCCTCATGCCGCCCACGGTCCTGTGGCCCTTGAGGGATACGAGGCCTGCCTTCTCGGCTTCCTTGACGAAGAGAGCTTCCAGCTCCTTGTCGCCGATGACGAAGGGAACGTTCATAAGAGAACGGTCTTCCTTGCGGACCGTGCCCTTGAAGAGCCTGCTCTCGTCCAGGAAATCATAGAGAAGCTTTGCCTTCTTCTCGTTATGTTCCTTAATGGCCGCAAGGCCGCCCTGCTTCTTCAGCCACTTGAATACCTTGCCGCAGATGTAGATGCCGTATGCGGGAGGCGTATTGAAGAGAGAGTCGTTGTCGGCCTGGGTCTTCCACTTGAGCATGGTGGGAGTTCCCTCCAGCACGTCGTCTCTGATCAGGTCTTCCCTGATGATGGCGATCACGACGCCGGCGGGGCCGATGTTCTTCTGCACGCCGCCGTAGATGACGCCGTACTTTGTAACGTCCATGGGCTCGGAGAGGAAGCAGGAAGATACGTCTGCCACCAGGTCATGGCCCTTGGTGTTGGGCAGGGTATGGAACTTGGTTCCGTAGATGGTGTTGTTCTCGCAGATGTAGACATAGTCGGCATCCTCGGGAATGTCCAGATCGGAGCAGTCCGGGATATAGGTGAAGGTCTTGTCTTCGGAAGAAGCTACCTTGACCGCCTCGCCGTACTTGCCGGCTTCCTGCCAGGCCTTCTTGGCCCACTGGCCGGTCACGATGTAGGCAGCCTTCTTATTCTTCATAAGGTTCATGGGAACAGCCGCGAACTGGGTCCAGGCGCCGCCCTGCAGAAACAGGACCTTGTAGTTGTCGGGAATATTCAGCAGGTCTCTCAGGTCAGCCTCGGCTTCCTTGATGATGCCGTCATAGATCTTGCCGCGGTGGCTCATTTCCATGACAGACATGCCGCTTCCGCGGTAGTCCAGCATCTCATCTGCAGCCTCCTGCAGAACCTCAACGGGAAGCATAGCCGGTCCGGCCGAAAAATTGTATACACGTGCCATTTGTTTGTTCCTCCTTGGATGTGTTCATCCATTTATACATATGGTGTCTTTCCCCAGTCTTTCAGGTCCCACGCTGAAAGAGCCAATACACTTATAATCTTATTTTGCTGCCAGATCGGACGCGTCAAAAGCCTGGTCGATGGAGGCGCCGGGGGAGACCATGGGATAGACTGTGTCGTCGTCGTCGATGACGCAGTCGATGACCACGGGCCTGTCCGCCGCAAGGGCTGCCTTAAGAGCAGGCTCCAGTTCCTCCACGGTGGTGACCCGCATGGCCATGCAGCCAAGGCCTTCCGCCACCTTGCAGTAATCCACGCTGTCGCGCAGCACTGTCTGGGAATAACGCTTTCCGTAGAACAGCGTCTGCCACTGTCTTACCATTCCCAGAACGTGATTGTCAATAATAATGTTGATGATCGGGATATTATAACGGCTGGCCGTGGCCAGTTCGTTCATGTTCATACGGAAGCATCCGTCGCCGCCGATGTTGATGACCTGCTTGTCGGGACGGGCCACCTGGGCGCCGATGGCGGCCCCGATGCCGTATCCCATGGTTCCCAGACCTCCGGAAGAAAGGAAGGTCCTGGGCTCCGAATAGGTATAGTACTGGGCGGCCCACATCTGGTGCTGGCCCACGTCGGTGGTGATGATGGCCTTTCCTTCCGTCAGTCTGTCCAGGGTCTCCATGATCAGAGGGCAGGTCAGGGCGGATCTGTTATAGGTCAGGGGATACTTCTTCTTCAGTTCCTGGATGTGCTCCACCCATTCCGTATGCTTTTCGGGCTCCAGCTTTAAGTTGATCTTCTCCAGGATCTCCTTCAGATCGCCCACGATGGAAAAGTCCACCTTCACGTTCTTGTTGATCTCGGCAGCATCGATATCGATCTGCAGGATCTTTGCGTCTCTGGCAAAGGTCTTGGCGTTGCCGTAGACACGGTCGGAGAATCTGGCGCCCAGAGCGATCAGAAGATCGCACTCGGTGATGCCGAAGTTGGAAGCCTTGGTCCCGTGCATGCCGGGAAGCCCTGTATATCTGGGATCATGCTGGTCGAAAGCGCCCTGGGCCATGAGGGTCTCGCAGACCGGAGCGTCCACCTTGTGGATGAACTC
>CAMOGQ010000130.1 GCA_946614165.1 uncultured Lachnospiraceae bacterium | reverse complement strand
TGAAATAAATCCCGATCTGTCTAATTTTTGTACTTGACAAACGAACCGGTTTAATCCTGGTTGGCAGTAAACATATGATTCCTCCATAATGATACAAAAATAATGAATGCAGCCTGTGAAACATATAATCCGCAGGGATTTCACATGAAAGTGCAATATAAAAGGCCCTGCCCAGACCCGGAAGGTCTTGACAGGGCCCAAAACAGGCGCACTCCCTCCCGGGGCCGCCCTTGGCCGGTTTCATGATTCATTCAGTTCCAGGGAAAAATATAACATGACATCCGCCAGAAGTAAAGATGCTCTGAAAGATCAGAATAAGGCAGCCTTTGCCTACAGACTCTGCCTGCAGGCCGCACTGCCCGCGGTTAATTTCCATCTCCGATTTCTCAAGGCTTGTAAGAGCTACTGTAGATCTACTTTCTACTGGAATTATAAACTATATGATCATACAAATGCTTCTTCGCCTTCATTGCATTCACTCCTACTATGTCATAAGGAAGTCCTTCCTTCTCCAGCTTCTTTCTGCAAGCGCCTTAATTCCTCTTCGGTCTCGATGATTTCCCGCTACAGGGCATCGTACTTGTCCTGGCCAAGAGTACCGTTCTCAAGTTGCTTCTTTGCCTGCTTCTAGGCTTCCTTTAAAGCCTCCAGCTTGTCTTTCGTGGCAGAGATAGCATCCTTCAGACGCTTCTGCTTCTAGGAAAGGATCTCTGTATTATTAGGATCCAATTTCCGGAGTTTTGTGACATTCTTCAGTTGGCTTGGCATATTCCGTATATCAAATTCTTTCTGACCAGCAATCCTAACCATATCCACATCCTTGTATTTCACAGAGTCATCGGCCCTCTCGATCCAGATATCCAGAACCATGACGAGGCGCTTAGTTCCTCCTGCTTTTCACATCCGCGCATGCAGGCCCGGCCGCTGCTTCTTTACATGCTTTTTACAATTGGCCGCCTCTGCCGGATGGTATGATGGATATGTCCCGGGCGGGGAAGATCCGGGACCCACGTCACAGAGGAAGTAAAGGGGGAAAGCATATGTCCATGGCAGGAATCTATTTGGTAATGTTCACACCGGCCCAGTATCTGGAGTTCTGTCTCCGCCTGCTGATCGCCTTTCTGATCGGCGGCAGCATCGGCTTCGAGCGCAGCAGGCATTTCAAGGACGCAGGCGTGCGGACCCACATCATCGTATGCTGCACGGCAGCCCTGATCATGCTGATCTCCAAGTACGGCTTTGCCGATCTGTCCCAGGGAGCGGGAATGGAATTCTACGGCACCAAAGGCGCGGACTCGGCCAGAGTCGCCGCCCAAGCCGTATCGGGCATCTCCTTCCTCTGCGCCGGCGTGATCATCAAGGTGGGCGGCAATATCAAAGGCCTGACCACCGCAGCCGGCATCTGGATGACAGCCAGCATAGGTCTTGCCATCGGCGCCGGTATGTACGTCGTAACGGCTGGCATGGCCCTGCTTCTCCTCCTCTTAAACCATGTGATCTCCCGTATCCCCCTGGGAACCGAAAGCTATGACGGCTACCATCTGACCTTTGTAGTAAAGAGCGAGGACAATTTCGATGAGACCCTGAAAGAACGCATCCGGCAGTGGAACGCCCGCATCACCGAGCGCAGCATCTCCTGGAAGCGGAACGACGTGACAGAATTCGACTACGTGATCGTCCGTCCCGAGGAGATCCACTACCGAGACATCAAAGCATTCGTAAACGAAAACCCTTCCGTCATCTCCTTCAGCTATAAGCCCCTGCTGCGGCATATCAGCTGAAGACGGACGCTGACAGAAACAGGCACTGACAGACAGGCCCGGCATCCATCCAGATGCCGGACCTGTATTTTTTAATACACCGAATTTATATACGGCCGCTTGTCTGCTGACCATGACCGCTGCCGCCTACACGGCAGTCCTTAAAGTACACGTCACCCCTCCAGTCCCCTGACCACGGTCCTTGGACTCTCATCCGAACAGATGCACCGTTCAAAATAGATGTTTTTAAAATCCGGTATATCTTCCGGATCAGAGCTTGTGGAGACCACATCGAAATAGTCCATCTGGTTATGGACATAGTCCATGGTGATGATCACGGCTTCCTTTCGGATGTTGACCATCTGGATGTCCCGCAGGTAGATCTCTTCCACTACGCCGCCCCTTCCCAGGGCACTCTTGAAACGAATGCCCACGTCGGAGTCAATGAAGGTGCAGTCCCTGACCAGGACGTTCCGGACGCCCCTGGACATTTCGCTTCCGATCACGAAGCCTCCGTGGCTCTGCCCCACCTTGCAGTCATGGATCAGCACATCCTCGCAGGGCTTTAAGAGCTTTCTTGCCTCCCTGTCCTTGCCCGACTTCAGGCAGATCCCGTCATCTCCTGTCTGCAGGGTGCAGTGATGGATATGGACCCTCCTGCAGGAGTCCACGTCGATGCCGTCTCCGTTCTAGGCATAGTAGGGATTGTTGATATCCACATCCCTGACTGTCAGATCTTCACAGAAATAGGGATGGAAGTTCCAGGCTGCCGAGTTCTGCAGATGCACGCCCTCTACCAGGACTTTTCTGCAGTGCCTGAGGCTTACCATGACCGGTCTGTAGAAGTCATAGAAGGGGGCCGCCTTTTCAAGATCCTTCTCTTGGCTTTCAGTATCTCCGGGGAAGACCTCTCCCTCATACCTAGCATCATAAATCGTCCCGGAAGGACCCAGACACCTACCTCTTTGCTTTCGATCACATGGCCCGAACGTCCCAGAAGCTCCTGTCACTGGCGCTCTGTCATCTTCCACTGCTTGACAGGACGCCAGAGATGGCCGTTCCCGTTGATGGTCCCCCGGCCCGTGATAGCGATATTCTCTGCATGATCTGCCGATATCTGGGATTGAGCCCTGATGCGGCGAATCCCTTCGAAGTCAGTGACCATAAGAGGATAATCTTCCCTGTTCTTAGTAAAGATAATGACCGCATTATCCTACAAATGCAGTTCCACCCCTGACTTTAGAACGATAGGGCCTGTCAGGAAGATGCCGTTCGGTACAATGACTCTTCCTCCCTTTTCCGATGCCTTTGAAATCGCCCGGGCAAAAGCCTCTGTACAGGGGATCCTGCCTCCTGGCACTGCGCCGAAGTCCAGTATGTTATATTCCTCCCTGTTAAAAACAGGGACCTCAACTGTGAATTCTCTGAACATACCTGCTTTTCTCCCTTCTTTTTACGAATGGCCGGCGGCCCTTTTACTCTTACATCATTCCAGTCGGCATTCCCGGAATGCCTGGGGCCGTCTCTTACGGAGTTTTCCTCTCTCTTATTGTAAGCTATCGTGCGTAGTCTTATCTTCGGAAAAACACAGATCTGCCAGAATCTTTTGGGTCCGACTCCTTCCAATCCTCTTCTGGCCCGAAATGTCTATTCTGTAATCCATAGCCGTTGTCCCTCCCAATCGTAAAGAAAGAAAAAAGCCGGTTAAAAGTCCCGTTGATGTGTTGATGTGCTGCTGTGTTGATGTACGGGATGTAACTGCTCAGGCATTTCTGCTGGAGTATCGGATACTCTTTTCTGCCCCTCTTTCAAAAGCCCTGAAGGGTGCGAAGACCATTCCCGGCAGCTGCTGAAAGATGCCTTCCTGTATCCTTAATTATTACTGCCTGTCAGCGGGAGATGCACTGAAACCTGCACATGGTCTTCCTGTATACCTCTGCGATGTATAAGCTATGGACAATAGTAGGATCAGCGTTAAAAAAAACACTTCAAATCCCACTGTGGGACTTACTTTGGGAATTTACTGAGAGAATCGCTTTGCTGCAGAGCCGTTCTGCTCTGATTGCCTGCCCTGCAGGGCTGTGTTAAAATGTCCTTACCGGCAAAGCAATTGATATCATCAGGAACTGTATAGGTACCAGGGTCCGGCGGATCCCGGAAGATCCTGCCTTTCTTTTTGCCTATGAATCCTTTTAAGCAGAAGAAAAAGAATACTACACATGTATTGGGGAGCGCAGTGGATTCTGTGCTCTCTCTTCTGCGTGCCGTAAAAAAGCATCCGTCATCAAAAGAGTCCGGAAAGAAGGGCCAAGATCAGCAGACCGGAACGAAAAAGCAGAGGTCTCAGGACCATCCCCGCCGGAGTCTTTCGGAGCTCCCGAAGGATCTGCAGACGGTATTCCGGCTCAAAAAGAAGCTGGAAAAGCTGGAACAGGACTATGGATATATTTCGGCAGGCGCCTGGCGCTCTCTCCTGGAGACAGGGCAGAAGGAACTTCGTGATCTCCAGGTCCTGAGAGACAAACAGATGCTGGACCTCTACTGTCAGAAAAACGGACTGCATTCCGCCCGCCGTGTGGAAGAAGTCCTGGATCTGTGCAGTGATAGGAAAAAGGCAGATACAGGCGCTGCCGCTTCTGCCGAATCAGAAAAAGATGTGCCGGCTGCATCTGGCAGAAGGGATGAATTTCCTTCCGAAGTACCGGAGTGGGTGAATGTCCACAATGCCCGCTATCTGGAACGCGCCCTGGAAAAAGAACGGGACTATCTGGATCACGTACTGGACCGCGTGGATCCTCAGATCCGGCTGGACGAGGCCCAGAGACGGATGGTCCTGACGGATGAAGACAACTGCCTTGTCATAGCCGGCGCTGGTGCCGGCAAGACCACCTCTGTCGCCGCCAAGGTCAAATATCTTGTAGACCGCAAAGGCATAAAGCCGGAGGAGATCCTGGTCATTTCCTTTACTAACAAGGCTGTGGAAGAGCTGCGGTCCCGTATTCAGAAAGATCTGGGCATTTCCTGCCCCATCTGTACCTTCCACTCTGCAGGCAATGCCGTCCTGCATATGCAGAGCCCCGAACGGGTCAACATCGTGGACTCCGACAGAAAGTTCTTTGTGGTAAGGGATTACCTGCGGGGCAGGGTCCTGCAGGACCCCAGGCTGGTCCACAGCCTGATCCTCTTCTTTGCCTCCTATTTTGACGCCCCTCTGGATGAACAGAACCTGGAAGCCTTCTTCCGCGGGATCGCCCAGATGCGCTATACCACCATGCGCAGCGAACTGGACGAATACTCTGCCGAGATCATGGATGCCCAGAAGAAAAAGAAGGTCACTATCCGGAATGAAGTCCTGCGCTCATCCCAGGAGGTGGAGATCGCCAACTTCCTCTACCGCAACGGCATCGACTATGTTTATGAACCCGTCTACCGCTATCATATCGAGATGGCCAGAAAGCCCTATACGCCGGATTTCGTGATCCGGCAGGGAGAGCGGGAAATCTATATCGAACATTTCGGGATTACAAGAGACGGCCAGAACAGCCGCTATGACGAAAAGCGCCTTCAGGCCTATAAAGACGCCGTCAATGAAAAGGTCATGCTCCACCGCAGACACGGTACGGAGCTGATCTATACCTTCTCCGGCTACGGGGACGGACGTTCTTTGACAGAGCATCTGGAGGAGGAACTCCTTGCCCATGGAGTGGAGCTGCATCCCCGCTCCGACGAAGAGATCCTGAAAAAGATCCTGCAGAACGAAGGGAACCGCTACATCCGCAAGCTCGTTCTGCTGATCTGCCGCTTCATCACCAACTTCAAGACCGACGGCTATACAGAGATGCAGTTCGCCGTCATGAAGGAGTCCACCTCCAACGTCCGTACCAGGCTCTTTCTGGAGATCTGCCAGGCCTGCTACCTGGAATACCAGAAGGCCCTGCAGGAGCTGCAGGCAGTGGACTTTGAAGACATGATCAATGACTCCGCCAGAGCCCTTAGGGAATGTGCGGAGATGAAGCGGAGGCTGAACTTCAAATACATCATCGTGGATGAGTATCAGGACATCTCCCGCCAGCGCTTTGATCTGACAAAGGCCCTGCGGGAAGTATGCGACGCGAAGGTCATCGCCGTGGGCGATGACTGGCAGTCCATCTATGCCTTCAGCGGATCGGACATCACCCTCTTTACCCAGTTCCGGGAAAAGATGGGACCTGCCGCCATGCTGCGGATCGAAAACACCTACCGCAACGCCCAGGAGCTGATCGACATTGCAGGGAGCTTCGTTCAGAAGAACCCTGCCCAGATCACCAAGACCCTCCACTCTTCCAAACGGATCAAGGACCCGGTCATTATCTACTCCTACGATGCATCCTATAAGAAGCCGGGCCTGGACAAGCAGTCCGGCGCCAGCTACAACATGGCCAGGGCCCTGGAAGCGGCTCTGGACCATATCGTGGAGTCCAGAGGACTGAGGGCAGTGAAGGCAGAATCCGATGTGCCTCCTGGCAGTGACGCTGCCGGAAATGATCATGGGAAAGGGAGCGAAAACGGGAATGAGAATGCGGTAAAGGATAAGACCTCCGGTAAAAGATCCCAAGGCCCCAAAGCCGGGCCTGTCCGGGTCCTTGTCCTTGGCCGCTACAATTTCGACGGCTATAAGCTGGAACAGACCGACCTTTTCATCTATCAGGGCAAGGGAAAGGGCCGCCGCATCGTATCAAAGAAATATCCTGATCTGCAGATCACCTTTATGACGGCTCACGCCTCCAAGGGCCTGGGCTATGATGAAGTCATAGTCATCAACGGACAGGGTGGGACCTACGGCTTTCCTTCCAAGATCGAAGACGATCCGGTGCTCTCCCTGGTCCTCAGGGAAGACCGGTCCTATACCTATGCGGAGGAACGCCGCCTCTTCTATGTGGCCATGACCCGCACAAAGAACCGGGTCTATTTCATCGCTCCCCTGCAGGAGCCTTCAGAGTTCCTTGTGGAACTTCTGCGTGACTATAAAAATGTCCGTCTGGATACGCCGGCGGATGAGGACGCTGGTCAAAAAGAACAGTTCCTCCATCCCTCCCGGACAGGCTTTGTCACAGACAGGAAGGTATGCCCCGTCTGCGGCTATCCCCTCCAGCTGCGCTATAAGACAGCTTACGGTCTCCGACTCTATATCTGCACAAACGACGCGGAGATCTGCGGCTTCATGACCAATGACCTGAAGGGCGGCCGCATGTCCATCCTCAAGTGTGACCGCTGTGCCGACGGATATCTGATCGTCCGCACAAAACGAAAAACAAATGATGTCTTCCTGGGCTGTACCAACTACACTAAGGACGGCAAGGGCTGCGGCAGGACCATGGGATGGCCGGAATATCAGCAGAAAATGAGATACGAGCATATCTGATGAAAGCAGTCCTCTCCAGGCAGCAAAAGACGGAGCCGCCGCACTTAAATAAGTGCAGCGGCCCCGTCTTTTTTATTCCCTGTTCCTTCTGCCGGCGGCCGGGCAGTCTCTGAAGCAAAAGCCATGAACTGTCTTTGTATATTCCTCCGTCCCCTGACTGGGGATCCCTGGCTGTCATCCGGGCGCATACATCTCTCAGGCCTGGAATGATCCGTTCTTATGATACGCCTGCGCGGTCTTTATCACGGGGATCCTGCACGGATGCTGCCGGAAGGGCGATCTTTACTCTGAACCGTCCTTCCTCCACGCCCGCACTGAAAATACCGCCGTATTTTTCCACAGCATACCGTATACTCTTAAACCCGTAGCCATGATAGCGGGCATCCGCCTTGGTGGTCTGAAAGCCTTCCCTGGTCTGGCGCAGGGTCCCTTCAAAAGAGTTTCTCTACCAGAATACATGCCATATTTCCGCGGCGGCTCACGCTCACCCGGATCAGCCGCCTTTCCGGATCGGGGATCTGCATGACATGCTCTATGGCGTCGTCCAGGGCATTGCCGAAAATGGTCGCCAGATCCATGACATGGAGATGATTCAGGATCCCCCGTCCGCCACCACTTTCAGCTGGATCTGCTGACGCTGGCACAGCTGACTCTTGCTGGTAAGGATGGTATCCATTACCGGGTTCCCCGTATCTTTCTCCGTCTCATACTGCCTGATCTCCTGCTCCATTTCGTCAAGATAAGCGAGCGACCGGCCGGAGGTATTCTCTGCCCTGAGCACCTGGATCTGATGCTTGAGATCATGGTATTTGCGGTTGATCAGATCTATGTTCTCCTGAGACTGGCGGTACTGCTGGTACTGGGCATGGAGCATATTCTGGATGGCGTCGGCTTCCCGTCTCTGGCCGATCCTTATCTTGTCCAGATGGATCAGTTCAATCATAATGACCCCGGCCAGGTCTGCCAGGGACCTGATATTGAAGATCTCCGGCATGTCTTCCTCCTGAAAAGGGGTAGACAGCTTTACATAACTCAGATTGCCGAAAATGAAGAAAAGCAGGGTAAAGAGCCAGACCTCCAGGGCGTCCGCCCCGGAGACCTCCATGTTCTGAAAGGTCATCTCCCTGCCCTTATAAAACCTCTCCGTAAAGAAGGTCACCACTGCTGTCAGAGAAAACAGCAGAAAGCAGAAGACAAAGCTGTAGACCCTTGTCTCCTCATAGGGTCCGGGAGCATAGAAGCGGTCCAGCTGCCATTCCAGGGCCGCCATCCATTCCGTCCGCATAAAAGCCCTGGCTGTCAGAAACCAGGTGCTTTCTCTGCTGCCGCCAAGGATCCCCCTCAGCATCCCGTACATAATAAGGACCGCAGCCAGCATACCCAGAAGCCAGAGAGGCCCGTCCACCATACCACAGAAAAGCTGCACGGCACAGAGCAGCACAAGTCCTGCCGCCGGTATGCCGATCCTCCTCATAAGGGAAAGCTTCTGCTCCCTGTCATAGCAGGCCAGGATCAGGACAGCGCAGGAGAGCCACTCCGCAAAGTCCGTATATAGTGTTTGCTGAACAGTAGATACTGCTCTTAAAAAATCTCGTAAATATAAGGAA
>CAMOGQ010000129.1 GCA_946614165.1 uncultured Lachnospiraceae bacterium | reverse complement strand
TCCATCAGTGATGGAAAAGACGGATGCCTGTGAAGCACATGACCATGTCGTGGCTGTTGCAGGCTTCGATGACGTTGTCGTCTCTGACGGAGCCGCCGGGCTGTGCCACGTACTTGACGCCGCTCTTGAAGGCGCGCTCGATGTTGTCGCCGAAGGGGAAGAAGGCGTCGGAACCAAGGGTCACATCCTGGTTGCCGTCCAGCCATGCTCTCTTCTCTTCCCTGGTAAATACGGAAGGCTTCTCGGTGAAGAGGTTCTCCCACTTGCCGTCTGCCAGAACATCCATGTAGTCCTCACCGATGTAAAGGTCGATGGCGTTGTCCCTGTCAGCTCTGCGGATGCCGGCCTTAAAGGGAAGGTTCAGTACCTTGGGGCACTGACGCAGATACCAGTTGTCGGCCTTGGAGCCTGCCAGTCTGGTGCAGTGGATCCTGGACTGCTGGCCTGCGCCGATACCGATGGCCTGGCCGCCCTTGACGAAGCATACGGAGTTGGACTGGGTATATTTCAGAGTGATCAGGGCGATGGCCATGTCGTCTCTGGCTGCCTTGGGAAGGTCCTTGTTCTCGGTCACGATGTTGGCAAAGAGAGCGTCGTCGATGACCAGTTCGTTGCGGCCCTGTTCGAAGGTCACACCGAAGACCTGCTTCTTTTCGATGGGAGCGGGCACATAGGAGGGGTCGATCTGCAGTACGCAGTAGTTGCCCTTCTTCTTGCCCTTCAGGATCTCAAGAGCTTCGTCGGTATAGGCGGGAGCGATCACGCCGTCAGAGACTTCTCTGGCAATGAGTCTGGCGGTGCAGGCGTCGCAGGTATCGGAGAGGGAAATGAAATCGCCGAAGGAAGACATTCTGTCAGCGCCTCTGGCTCTGGCATAGGCTGCTGCCATGGGAGTCAGCTCGCCCAGGTCGTCCACCCAGTAGATCTTTGCCTCGACTTCCGAAAGAGGAAGGCCGATGGCTGCGCCTGCGGGAGATACATGCTTAAAGGAAGTGGCTGCTACCTGGCCGGTGGCTGCCTTCAGCTCTTTGACCAGCTGCCAGCCGTTCAGAGCGTCCAGAAGGTTGATGTAGCCGGGTCTGCCGTTGAGGACTGTGATGGGAAGGTCGGAGCCGTCTTCCATATAGACTCTGGAAGGCTTCTGGTTGGGGTTGCATCCGTACTTCAGCATTAATTCGTTCATAGTCAGTCTTGATCCCTTTCTTGTATTTCTGCTTAGATATTCTTGTTTACGATCCTGGTCTCATAGATTCCGTCCGCGATATTGATGAAGCGGACAAAGAGGGAGACCTTGTTGTCTTCGTTGAGGGCGTCCCAGACCCTGCCTGTGAAGGTATCGATGTCTGCAGTGAAGTCTGCGTCCAGGTCCACGGGAGTGGGCTCGCCGGTGAAGGAGGGCAGGGGGCTGCCGTCGCCGTCATAGGTGTGGATGAAACGGCCCTGGCCGGCCTTGGGATTTTCAAAGGCAAAGGTAAAGCGCAGGCAGGAGGACGGATCGCCGTTGTCGCTCTTAAGGATGGACATGGCGTAGTTGTACTTTCCGTTCTCGATGTGCATGACGCCGCTGATGCGGGGAGTATAGTTGGGGCTGTCGGGCTCGAACTCTCTGGTGCGCAGGGACTGCTCGAAGGTCATCTGTCTGTCCAGGCCCTCATAGATGGTATCGGTCTGATCGCCGTTGGTCACGATGGTCTTGTTGCCCAGTACGCGGACGGGGGCATAGATGATCAGGCTGGGATCTTCCATCTTGGAAGGATCAAAAGCCTGGGTGCGGATTCCTTCACCGTCTTCCACGAAGACGCGGTTGCGGCTGTTGGAGCTTCTGCCCATGATGAAGTATGCTGTAACAGCTTTGGAGCCGTCAGCGCTGCGGCCGATGATGATGCCTCTGCCGGGATATGTGTTCTCGCGAAGTTCTCTCTCAAGGTTGCTCATAAAATCTCCTTTCAGCGACGTATGGGGTTGCCCGAAGTGTATACAATTTTTCTGTTCAGCCCTCATTTTAACATGAATCAAAAAGGCAGACTATTGTAGAATATTCCAACATTCTGCTAAGAAGCGTCCGCCTCTTGGTTATTTTTATGCCCGGACCGGCATTTTCGGGGATCCGCAGGATATAAAAGAAGCAGAGCCGCAGCTCTGCTTCTCTGAAAATGACCGGATTCCGGCAGGGTATCAGATGGTTGTCTTTTTCTTTCCGCCCAGCCATGTGGGAAGATCGTCTGCTCTTCCTTCCTTGATCCACTGGTGGTATTCCGCCACGGCCGCGAACATGACGTCGCCCGAGGAGTTGATCATGGTCTCCACGGAGTCCTGGACCACGCCGATGATAAAGCCAACGCCGACGACCTGCATGGCCACGTCATTGGAAATGCCGAAGAGAGAACAGGCCATGGGGATCAGAAGGAGGGATCCGCCCGCTACGCCCGACGCGCCGCAGGCAGCCAGGGTCGCCATGACGGACAGGATGAAGGCGGAAGGGATATCCACGGAGATGCCCAGGGTATAGGCGGCGCAGAGGGTCATAACCGTAATGGTGATGGCCGCACCGTCCATGTTGATGGTGGCGCCCAGGGGAATGGATACGGAATACATATCCTCGTCCAGACCCAGCTTTTCGCAGAGGGCCATGTTGACGGGGATGTTGGCCGCGGAACTTCTGGTGAAGAAGGCGGTGATGCCGGATTCACGAAGGCACCTGAATACCAGAGGATAGGGATTGCGGCGCAGGTAGATCCAGGCGATCAGAGGATCCACTACCAGGGCTACCAGGAGCATGCAGATGACCAGCAGGGCCAGGAGCTTGCCGTAATCGGTAAAGATGGCCAGGCCATTGGTGGAAACGGTGGTATAGACCAGACCGAAGATACCGAAGGGGGCCAGATTGATGATCCAGCGGACAGCCTGGGAAACAGAAGCCGCGGCGTCGCTGAGCATGCGCTTTGTCTCCTGAGAGGCAACGCCCTTCAGAGCCAGACCGAAGATCACGGCCCAGAGCAGGATGCCGATGTAGTTGGCGTCCATAATGCCCTTGAGCGGGTTGGTCACCATGTTTTTGACCACGTTTAAAAGGACCTCGCTGACCGTCTGGGGAACGGAATCGGCCACGGCCTGCTCGGCGAAGACCATCTTCTGGGGGAAGAGGAAGCTTCCCGTAACAGCCACGACAGCCGCCATCAGAGTGGAGAGCATGTAAAGAACGATGACCGTGGTAAAACGGCTGTCCATTCTTTCACTGCCCTGGGCCAGGGCGCTCATGACCAGAATAAAGACCAGAAGGGGGGCAACGGCCTTGAGGGCGCCTACGAAGAGGGTGCCCAGAAGATCGATGACCGCAAGATCCTTGACCGCAAGGCCAAGAATGGCGCCCAGGATCATGCCGATCAGGATCCGGACGATCAGACTGGTGTCGTTGTAGAGTTTCAGCAGTGCTTTCATTAGAAAAATCTCCCTTGCATAGATTGGTCCCTGTATCCGCCGCAAACGGACAGATGTCCGGGACATATGGAACATTGTATCATTTGACAGGAAAAAAAGCCACAGCAGAAGCAAAATGCTCTGCTGCGGCTTTCATAAATGTGATTTCTGGTCATGTCCCCGGCGGGCATCCCTTAAGCCCCCGTCCGGCCGGATCTTCTTTTTTTCTCCGTGACAAAGGAGATGAGGGCCCATGCCGCAAAGCCAGCCAGGGTGGCCGCAAGGCCTGCCTTCCCGTAAGGCATCTCATATTCCAGATGCACGTGGTGATTGCCGCTCTCCAGGACAAGGCCGGGATAATGCAGGTTCAGGCACAGGACCTCCTGCTCCTTTCCGTCCACATATGCCTTCCAGCCTCTGGAATAGGGCGTCGGAATGCAGAGGATCTTCCTCTGCTCCAGGGAAATGTCCCCGTCCAGGCAGTCTGTCCCCAGTTCTATGTTCTCCAGAACATTTTCCCGCAGCCTGCTGATCTTTTTTCCATAGCCCTTCATGGGAACGCGGTAGACCTCAATGCTGTCGAAATGATATATGCCTCTTCCCGTGAAGGTAATGGAGGCTGAAATATCGGACTCGTCCATGTATCCCAGATTCACGATGAAGTCATTCCTTCCGGACGAGAAAGCAGAGTCCGGCTGTATGTAGGCGAGAAACTTTGTCACTCCGTTGGAGGCCTCGATCTTGCATTCGGCGTCCTGGACCGGATCCCAGAAAAGCTTCTGCCTCCTGATCCGGTAGCGGTCGTTGCCCGAGAGCATTCTGAAATTGGTCCTGTTGTAGAGCTGCAGAGGGTCTGCCGCGTCATCTCCGAAATAAAGATCATATTCCGGGACAGGCGTATAGGAGAGTCCTTCCAGGGCCAGATAGACCTCCGCGCCTTTTACGTCTTCATCCGTGGTAAGGAGAGCCTTCACTTTTCCCGAAGTAGCGGTAAAGGTGGTGCCATCCAGTGTAAGCTCATCTCCCTGGCAGCTGATCTCAAAGGGGATATGATAGTCCCGCATCTCTTCCTGCCGGGAATCCATCCCGGGGATCTCCTCCTCTGTCACGGCGGCGACAAGGAGGGCCTCCTGCTTCTGGACAGGATCCAGTCCCTCCCAGGTATCCTTTGTCATAAAGGCATCGTAGCAGTAGCCCATGGGGAGGGCGTACCGGTTCTTATAAACGTCCAGATGCTTCGCGTCTGCCCGGATCCTTTTTTCCTGCTCCGGAGTCAGTTCCTCCGTTCCCAGTTCTTCCTTCAGCTGCTGAATATATTTTTCTTCCACATGGTATCTGGCATCTCTGGTTCCCAGAAGCTCATAACCGTAAGGCAGTCCTTTGTTATCGCCGCTGTGGGTCACATAGTAGCCCACACCGGCCAGAGACATGAGGGATGTGCGGTCATCATAGGCCTTGTACTTGTAGTCCTGCTCTTCCTTCATCTGCAGGGCCCGCCTGTATTCATTGACACAGGGAATGCTGATGGAATAGTAATAGCTGGTACTGGAGATGTGCTTTACCGCGTTTACATTGTGGGTAATGGCATTTGTCCTGCCGGAATATCTGATATATTCGTTCCCGGGGTCGTCCTGCTGGGCGAAATACCTGATCGTGCCGGTCTCGTCGGCTCCCCAGTCCTCACTCCAGATCCTGCTGTTGCTCCTGAACTCCGAAATGTAATTATCGGCGTCCGGAGCGAATCTCCAGTATGCGTTATTGACCGGATTCAGAACGACGACCAGCATCAGACAGAGCTCCCTTATCCCGGCTCTCTTTCCCGTCATAAAGCCCTGACGGAGGAGGATCATGGTAATAAAGAAAGAGGGCATGGCCGCAAGGGCCTTGACGTTCCGCGACTTGTCAAGAAGAAGGACGGCCGCGTAAATGGCAAGGCTGACGCCCATCAGATAGCCCCAGTCCTTCCGGGAAAGGGAAAGCAGGTCGTCCCACTCCCTGACCAGGACATAGCAGAAAAGGAGCACATATACCCAGCACCATCTGTTGGCCATATAGGACATGCCGTTCAGAAAACGGCCGCCCAGGGGGAAGAGTACGATCACAAAGCCTGCCGCGCACAGGATTTTCAGAAGAAGATCCTGCTTTTTCCTTCTGAAGAGCAGAAAGACCGACAGGATGGCCGGGGAAGCCATGCCCAGGCAGAGCCAGTATCCGCCCTGAGCGGAAACAAAGGCCGCCGGCAGCTGGCTGTAATAGGACAGGGGATAGAACAGGTGGAAGGGCTGGGGGATCCCCAGCCTGGAATCGGCCAGGAAGATCATAAGCACCGGCAGGAAAATAAGGCCTGCCGCGGCGACGCCCGTCACGGCCATGACCCCCATATACAGGAGGGTCAGGATTCCCTGCTTCAGATCATTTCTGTACAGGATACAGAGCCTGACCAGGGCGTAAAAAACCGCCAGGACCACGATCATGTAGAAGAAATAAAAGTTGCTGGCGGCAGAAACGGCGGCCGAGGCAATAAAGAGATAGGGCCTTTCCTTCCGAATGATCTTTTCGATCCCCAGGATCATCAGAGGGAAATTGATCATGGGATTAATAAAGTAGGGATGCCTGGCGGCTGTATAGAGCCCCCAGTAGCAGAGGCTGTAGGCAAGGGCTCCCGAAAGGACAGCCTTTTTATTTTTCCTGCCTGTGCCCAGGCATAAGGCGGAAAAGGCAAACCCCGCCGCGTACAGTCTCAGGATGCAGGCGATGGAAAAGTATATATGGGTATACCGCATGGGTACGAAGACAGACGGCAGGGCAAAGGGATCCCCGAACACGTAATAATGCATGGCATTAATGATATCGGCGCCCTCTCCTATGCAGAAGTCCCAGCGGGGAATGACCAGACGGTGCTCGAGAACCAGGTTCTTCAGGATCTCCCGCAGATATTCTCCGTAGTAGACCAGGCATTTATAATGCTGCATCCACCCGTCTTCCACAAACCAGAGCAGGGATTTTCCTGAAAGGATAAACCAGGAAAAACAGACAAAAGCCAGCGCCGCAAAGGCCAGGCTGTAGACCAGGTAGTAGCGTCTCCGGCTGCTCTCTTCCGACAGGGAAGCCCGAAACCATCGATAGATCCTCATTGTGAAATGCCTCCTAAAAAATCCCGATTGGCAGATAAGTTCCTTGTGTAAAGCACTTTCTCATTATGGCAAAATTCAAAGACTGCTTCAATAAATAAATCAGCATTCCCTTCTTTTTCAGGTAAATTGGCTGATGTCAGTTTATCTTTTCCCTGTTCCTGTCTGTGAAAAAAACTTCCGGCCGGCTCTGCACTTTGCATGCAGAGCCGGCCGGAAGACACTGTCCGGTCTGTGGATCTGTCATCTTAAAGCCAGGCCGTAAGCGGACTTCTCCCCGTCAGTCCTCCTTTTCCCGGAAGGCAAAGAAGCGCTGTCCCAGGTAGTTGAGGCCTACGAAAAGGCACATGCCCACCAGCATGGCGCCGTTCTCCTGGATACGGACGCTGCTCCCCGAAAGGATCCGCCGGACCAGGGGCTTGGCGATCCCGTAGGCTAAAAGGTAGCAGACCGTGATGTTGACCACGAACCGCACCAGGACCATGGGGTCCTTTGACTTATTCCGGAAGGTGAAGTTCTTGTTCAGAAAGTAGCTGACCACGGACCCCACCACATAGTTGGCCGCCGAGGATACCCAGTAGCTCAGATGCAGCAGGTTGTAGCAGCCGAACATGACCGCCGTTCCCACCAGGGTATTGACGATGCCCACCAGTATGAATTTCCAGAATGTTATGTCAAAAAGTTTTCTGATCATTATGCTTTGTCTTTAATGGAAGCGTGCAGTTCCTGCAGGGACCTGGGCTCGTTCTCCTTATGGGTCAGGATGTAATGGATGCCCTCTGCCGTGGCCTTGGCCGCCGCCGTAGTAGTCATGTAAGGGATCTTGGCCTTGATGGCCGCCTTGCGGATGTAGGAGTCGTCGTGACGGCTCTCGCTGCCGGACGGGGAGTTGACGATAATGTCGAACCTGCCGTTGGTGATCATATCCAGGATGTTGGGACGTCCTTCCCAGACCTTGAGCACATGCTCCGCGGGAATGCCCAGGGAGTTGAGCAGCTCTGCCGTATGGTTGGTGGCGAAGATCTTAAAGCCGTCTTCATAGAAGGTCCTGGCTGCCTGGATCACGTCCTCCTTGTCCTTGCGGTTGACGGTGATCAGCACGGAACCGGAAGTGGGAAGCTTGGAGCCTGCCGCCTCCTGGGCCTTGTAGAAGGCTTCGCCTGTGGTGGTGGCCAGACCCAGCACCTCGCCGGTGGACCGCATCTCGGGTCCCAGCAGAGGGTCGACCTCCTGGAACATCTTGAAGGGGAAGACCGCCTCCTTGACGCCGTAGTAAGGGATCTCCTGCTCCTTCAGAGCCGGTACGGGGGACTTGCGGCCTGTCAGCTCGGAGGTAATGATATCGGTAGCGATGGGCACCATGCGGATGTTGCAGACCTTGGATACCAGGGGCACGGTACGGGAAGCTCTGGGGTTGGCTTCCAGAACGAAGACCACGCCGTCCTCGATGGCATACTGCATATTCATAAGGCCCACTACATGCATCTCTTCCGCGATCTTTCTGGTGTACTCCTTGATGGTCTCCAGATTCTCGGCGGAGATGTGCCTGGAAGGAATGATGCAGGCAGAGTCACCGGAATGGATGCCTGCCAGCTCGATATGCTCCATGACCGCGGGAACGAAGGCATGGGTGCCGTCGGAGATGGCGTCTGCCTCGCATTCCAGAGCGTTGTGGAGGAAACGGTCGATCAGGATGGGACGGTCGGGGGTTACACCCACGGCCGCGTTCATGTAGTCGACCATATGCTCATTGTCAAAGACCACTTCCATGCCGCGGCCGCCCAGGACGTAGGAAGGACGGACCATGACAGGATAGGTGATGCGGTTGGCGATCTCAATGGCTTCTTCCACTGTGGTGGCCATGCCTGATTCGGGCATGGGAATGCCCAGCTTGTCCATCATCATGCGGAACTGGTCACGGTCTTCCGCCAGATCGATGACGGCAGGAGAAGTGCCCAGGATCCTGACCCCGTTCTTTTCCAGCTCGGAAGCCAGATTCAGAGGGGTCTGCCCGCCGAACTGGGCAATGACGCCCACGGGCTTTTCCTTCTTATAAATAGACAGGACATCCTCCAGGGTCAGAGGCTCGAAGTAGAGCTTGTCGGAGGTATCGTAATCTGTGGAAACGGTCTCGGGATTGCAGTTGACGATGATGGTCTCGAAGCCCAGCTTCTTGAGGGACAGGGCCGCGTGGACGCAGCAGTAGTCGAACTCGATGCCCTGGCCGATGCGGTTGGGGCCGCCGCCCA
>CAMOGQ010000128.1 GCA_946614165.1 uncultured Lachnospiraceae bacterium | reverse complement strand
ACTCAACATGCAATGCCGGAATATGATTATTGACCTAACTTTTACGGAGATTGTGGTTAATGATCTTCGAATCGTCAAACAGACGATCAAGTGCAGCATTCAGGTCATCTTTAGCATTGAAGAATTCCTGCCAGTCCTTAGGCTGTCTGTTACTTGTGAAGATCATGCAGTTCGGACAGTCCTTTTCATAACGTCGGTCAATTAAATCAAAGAACATTCTGGTGCACTCCTTGTCAAAGTTGCACCGTCCGATTTCATCAATGATCAGGCAGGATGGCTTCAGCAAAGCACCCACTACCTTATCCTCGGTACCGTCCCTTTTACCCTGCATGAACTTGGCTTTTAATTCAGATGCTTTCAGAAAATAGACTTTCATTTTCTCATGACAGCATGCCCTTCCATATGCCTGTGCCAGATGTGTCTTTCCGACTCCGGGAGGACCGATAAATGCAATGTTTTTCCTGGCATGTATCTCCGAAAGCATTTTAAGGTTCTTAAGGCACTCTGAATCTTTGCCCTGGATCCGGCTGAAATCGAAGTTTTCAAAGGTTTTGGGTACTTTCAGTGGCAGCCTGCTGAACTTCAGAAGCATTTCCAGTGTTGCCTGGCTTTTCTTTTCCTCTAGATAAAGGAAAAGGTCTGCAATCGCAGTTGTTTGTTCTTCTGATAATTGCTTTTCATTTACGTAAGCCGCCAGTTCGCCTGCAGAAAGGTCAATTCCTAACGGAATACAACAGGTGGCGGTGCGATCAAATACAGAAGTATTCATTACCATTCCACCTCCTTCTCAAAATTAAAACTGTCAAAGTCACTGCTATTCGAAGGGGGCGTCTGCTGGTATATGGTGGTTTTTACAGGAGATGTAGGAAATTCCTCCGGTTGTGCAGCAGAAAACTGATTTTCGCAAAAGCTGGCGCGGCGGCTCCAAGTCACATTATGTTCTGTAAGGAGCTGTTTCAGATCGGTAGAACGGATATGCAGAGTATAGCCATCACGGCATACCCTGCAAGTCTTTTCCTTATACCAGTATGGTACGCCAAAATTTCTTCCGTCATAACTTACAAAACCATCAAATGAGATCTTCCTGAGCGGCCACAGATACATTCTGATTTCATCGGTCATCTCAAGTGGTACTGCAACTTCCATGCAGTGTTCCATATGCTCCTGATGAGGAATACAGCAGACTCCGTCATGGTAACAGCTGTTCTGCTTGTCACACCATCTGATTGCTTCATAATTAAGATCCGTAACATTTGAAAAAGTGCGTCCCTCCATGAAATTGTTCTTGATGAATCTCACAAGGCGCTCGACAGCTTATCCGAATATTCGGATAAGACGCCTTATCCGAAGTTTTTTATTATCCGCACATTTTCAGAAAAGCCAGGTGCTATGCGGCTTAAACACTGAAAATGTGCGGATAATAAGGTTAGAGTAATCCGAACTTCCTTTTGATTTCGTCGGTATTGCCGACCCATTCCTTTTTTTCAGGCTCTTTATCCATGCCTTTCTTCATGCTTTCCTGCATCTGTTCCTTGGAAGGCCTGGCATAATGAGTCCTCGTCGTTTCTATATTTGAATGTCCCAGAAGAGCGGCTACCTGTTCCATTGCCACGCCGTCCTGATACAGACCGCATGCCCGCGTGCGGCGCATCATGTGCGGATAGATTGAATCAGGAAGATCAGGATTAGTCAGTTTCGTGGTCTTTCCGTACTTATTAAGGATCCTTTCTACGTTCCTTATGGACATGGGATGAGTCTCCCCATGGATGACTGTATAGATCAATGGACGCTCCGGGTCGAATGGCTCTTGATGATAGGCCGATATATAAGCTTTAAGGTGTTCCGAGGCCTTTTCAGAGGGGATAATGCATCTTTCTTTCCGCCCTTTCCCATGTATTAAGATAGAAGGAGCAGCGTTCCCGAGGGTGATATCCCCCAGCCGGATGTTCACGAGCTCTTCAACACGTACTGCTGTATCGTAAAGCAGGATCAGGATAAAACGGTCACGGTTCCCTTTGAAAGTATGTGCCGGACTGTCCAGAAATACCGCCAGGTCCGAAGTTTCAATTACGGGGCGCTGGACCCTGGGGACAGGCGCCGACGGGATCCTTTCCGCGGTCAGATATATCGGGATGATCGAGGCATCTCCATCCGATACGTATTCAAGATATGACCTGATCGCTGCAAGGCGGCAGTTTATCGTACTGCCAGAATGACAGAGAGTACTCTCCATGTATTGTCTGTACTCCAAAAGCAGCTGGTACGTACACTGGGCAAAAGTAAAAGAGAGAGGTGACATCTTCCTGACATCTGAAATATAATCGTAGAACCTTGACAGGCCGGTCCTGTACTGTTTGACAGTATGTCTGCTCCGGGCTGCCTGCTTTGGAAGGAATGTTTCCAGGAAGTCATACGTTTTTGAAAAAAACAGTTTTTCAAAAGAGACAGGATCTTTCTTACTCATAATCCACCTCCGGGATGACTGCCTGGGAAGTCCTGTCCGCAGACCGGATTGATGCAAACAGCTTTTCTGAGGTGTGATAATAATAGTAGATCTCCTGAACGGACTTATGTCCTACGTACCGGGCCAGATAAGGAAGCATACTTTCCACATTTACTCCCTGTCTGGTCCAGAGATTAATACGGTCGGTTATAAAGCTGAACCGCAGATCGTGCACTGTAGGCTTATTGCTGCATCCCTTTGAAAACACGGTCCTGTTCCAGAGCCTGCTGAAGACTGTATCGACCGTTGTGTTTGGGAGAGGTTTTGCCGGATCCTTTCCGGGGAAGAACCATCTGGGCTGGCCGCCAAGAAGCGAGCAGATGTATTCACTGTAATCCTGACATAAGCAGGTCAGTTCCTCACCCATATAAACAAGGCGGTCCTTATTCCCTTTTGAGTCCAGGATGGTGAGTATCCCATGACCGACATCCACGCTTTCGAAGGCTATCCCACAGGCTTCGGAATTCCGCAGCCCACAGCAGTAAATCATCCGGAACAGAACTTTGTACTCGTCCGCCATCCTTTGTGCATAGGGAGCGGATAACTGTGGGACATTGCAGTCCACCTCATGGAAAAAACCGGTCCGCTCTTCATCTGTAAATAAGTGAGGCAGTACCTTCTCTGTTTTCAGGCAGCTCCTGGGCAGGTAGACCGGGATCCCCAGCGACATCATATAAAGAGATAACTGTCTTATTACAGAGATTCGTTTATTATGGTTGGCTGTCCCTTCAGTAGAGGATTGTTCACACCAGCCAGAGAGAAATTCTTTCGTGTAAACAGGCACTGACAGACTGTTTTTAATACAATAATCATCGAACCTGAGGAGGATCGCTTCTTCAGTATAATAATCATAACCTGCAGCCCGTTTTTCCATCAGCATACCGGAGATATGGTCCGCAAGCACACTTTTGAAAGTGACAGGAGGTTTTTCCTTCATAGTCCAAACCTCCCTTCCAGCCGTATGGATCGCTCATTCAGATCCAGGCAGCAGAGCTTCATGCGGCTTTCGTCAAGGGAAAGGTATTTATGGACGTTGGCCCTGTCCCTGTGTCCGAGCATTTCCTTTACTTCACCCGGGTCTGCCCCGGCCCGAAGTTTGTTTGTAGCGAAAGTCTTCCTTGTCACATGGAAACCGGATCCTTCTACCCTGCGCTCTGGAAGCGCCTTTTCCAGTGCTCTTCTGCATGCTCCAGCCGTTTCAAGTTCACAATGCGGTGCTCTGGACCTCAGGAATACTTTAGGGTTATCTGAAACAGGCCGTTCCCGGACAATGTACTGGTACAGGGCATTTGCTACTTCTGCCGGCATGGGAAGGTACAGTTCATACCCTGTCTTTTCCTGTACAAAGCGGATGGATACGTCATCCCAGTTTATATCCCCGATGACAAGGTTGATGATATCAACTCCCCGCAGTCCCATATACATTCCCAGTTGAAGTATTGCTTTCTGCCGCAGGGTGATGTCGCTGTCTTCGGATTCGAACAGACTGTGGAGGTGTTCCTGTTCCTCTTTGGAAAGAACAATGACAAGGGTCTCTTTAGGGGCACTGACACATGGGAGTGCAAGGAACAAAAATGGATTGCTGAGCGCTTTCCGGTCTGCGAGGAACATCAGAAATCTGCGTATCCTGGAATTATAGGCGTTCTTTCCGGCAGGAGTCTTATGCATGTCTGTCAGGTTGAACTGTTTAAGATGAAGGCTTGTTATCTGTGAGAAAGAAGTAATACCGATCTGGTCGAGAAAGAAGCAGAACCTGCAGCAGCTGCTCTTCATCATGCTGATCGTGCTGCGTGCCATGTTTTCCGCTTTTTTCTCATTCAGAAATTCCATGACATAACAGGAGCACCAATCCGGCAGTTTTTGCAGCTGGGTTATTCTTTTGGAAAAAACCTTTTTCAGATCAATGGGCATCCCTGTTACAGCATGGCCTGTCAGGATCATAATACGTCGGATGCCAGATGCTTCGACCGAAGATACCTGTCTCTTTATTGATTCGGCCCACTGGACCCCGTGCTCGGGAATGTATTTCAAGGTGTTGACATCCATAAAAAGGTAAAACAGGTTTATAGCCTGACGGACAGATGTAAGGCATCCTTTGCTATACCCCTTCTTTTCGTGAACTTCAAATACAACGTCCCCGGCAGACAGGTATTCTTCCAACGAGAATACGTTTTTAGTGCTGACCTGCTCCTCTCTCCATCGTATGACGGTTTCTGGAGGAATCGAATCCCAAAAACGGATCTTCCGCATGGAGATTCCTGATACGAACAAGGTATATCCATAGGGAGCCATCTCCTTCTCATACAGGTAGCAGAGCAGAGTATTAAGCTTTGAATGCATAAGAGTCTTTACATGATATGTGCGAGCTTCAAGCATGTGGCAGTACTTGAATAACACATCATATGAAATATCTGATACTTCAAGACATCCCATTTCCTGAAATTGAAATAAGATATCAGACATTTGATATCTATACTCCATACAGGATACGGGGGACAAGGTATTATTCGTTGTAATAAAGTTGTCAACAAGTTCTCTGAAGCATTCCCGCAGACGAAAAAATCTTGTCTTTTCCGGATTGAAGTGATCGTACTGTATTTCTCCAGTCTGGTACACTTCATCAAGTTTGCGTAAAGCGGCTTTATAGAGATTAAATGCTGTCTTTCCCAGACCATCACTTTGTATTTCCAGCCACGCAGAAGCAAACTCAGCAGAGAAGGACGCCCTTTCCTGTTCCAGCGCTTCACCTAACGCAAGAAAACAGGCTTTATAAACCCTCAAGGTTCCTTTACCGCGTCCAGCGTTGGTCATGTAATCAATAACGATATCTGTGTTTTTCTGATACTGTTGTTGCATAAGAGGTTCTCCTTTCATTAAAGATATCCTCATTATGCAGTATCAGACCTGATTATCCGCACATTTTCAGTACATGGCCCGCACAACATCTGACTTTTCTGAAAATGTGCGGATAATAAAAAACTTCGGATAAGACAGCACCTTTTGTAAATGGATGCCGGGGCTTGCAGAGCTTCGTTTCGAATCCGACAGCTTTCATGAAGTTGGCATATTCATTATTCCAAATAGGATGGCCTTCAGAATCCCTTTCTTTCACTACACTCTTCATGTTGTCTGTAAGAATATATTTCGGCACACCCATCCTTTCAAATGCATGGATCATTCCGATAAAAAGATTCTCCTGCTTTGCATTAGGGAAATACTCTGTAAATCTTTCACCACAGTGATGGCAGATCATTGCAAAGCAAGAAGCTCGGTAAGAAGTATCTACATCTGTTTCAACGTTTACGAATCCCCAGTCCATCTGATAGCATACTCCGGGGTCGGTCGTATATCTTCTTCCACGGTTTCCCTGGGGAGAAACAAGATGCCTCTTTGCAGGCAAAAGATCCAAGTGCGCTTTTATATAGTCTTTGACTCTTGTAATGCCACCCTTATAACCAGCATCGTCCAACTGCTCCTTAATAACACTTGAATTCTTAACCCCTTTTGATAAAAGGTTATCGATGATTCCAGTGAATCCAGTGAGTACAGTCTTAGCTTTGGTAATGCCGGAAAGCTTATGCGGCTTTACAACAAATCCATCCTCTTTTATCTTACGCAGACGCTTACGGCTGATTCCCGTCCTGCGTTGAAGTTCAGAGAGATTGACCTTCTCAAGATCAAACGAGGCACCTGCTTCAGCTTTCATTTCCTCCAGAGCATGTGTTATAGTTGATTGAAGGTCATTACGTTCTTGTTCGTTCATATACCTCCTTATTAATTGATGCGTTGGCACTCATCATTATATAAGAAGATGGCAGAACAGAGTAATGGCCTTTTTTATTCGTCTGAAATTGGCCTTTTTTACCCGGCTCGGGAGTGGCCCTTTCTACCCGACGCTAACAACACATTTGGTTATTCTGACAGCATATGAAGGAGCCCTGATTATACAGTTCCCGCCATTTGGCCACTCTGTTATACGGTATTGATTGTCAGGGAAATCAGAACCATTTTTCATTGAATCTTGGCCCGCCTGTTTGAGCTGGTTGCTTGAATATTCGTATTGCACAGCTGGTAAGCGAATGTTTTTGGGCGTATATCCAAACCTGACTTTATACCTTATGAAAGTAACCGGTAGAACTTTACTGCAAAAGCAAAATACCCCGGCCGATTCGGCTGCGGGCAGAATGCTTTGACAATTCACATTTGATAGAAATGATCAGAGATTATTTCTTTTCTTCTTTGTAGGATCTGATCGCATCCTGAAGCTGGCTGCTCCACGGCATCAGATCTTCAAGAGTGTATTCATCAAGTGCTTCAAGTGAAGGTAAGGATGACATCTTTTCCAATATGTATCGGATGTAGTGGCAGGATTATGCTCCAGTCAGTTTTTCTGTTATGCTCTTAAGAACATAACAGAAAGAGCCGGATGTTCATAAACATAGCGAAAGGAACCCGGACAAATGCAGCAGCATACACTGTCTGCCAGACAGCACGAGTGAATAATCTGAATGTCTGTCGCTGCCTGGAATATATCCTCACAGAGTTTCCGAAAATTGACGATGAAAAAGGAAATATAGATACATCAAAGCCGGTTTATCTTCTTCCGTGGTCAGAAGAGGTTCCGGCAATTTGTCACAAACCGCGCCGCTGAAACAGACGGTGCGGTTTTTTACCCTTCCTCATGGACTGATGCCAAGACTTAAGAAGTACACGATACCTGAGGTATGGATCCTATCCCCTTCCGGGGCTGGTTTTTAGGTGGTATCTGGAAAGAGCATTGCACGACCCTGGCTGCGGTTTAGGAGGGGATTTCGTGGCCATAATAAGGGTAAACGGTGGAAATAAGTATTTTTATATAGGTAATACAAATTTACAACATGATATAGGTCATTTGTCAAATAAGACTGGAATTAAATAAGTAAAAGTAGTAGTTTAAAGCTAACTATCTAATAAAATATGTTAAATTGTAAGTGATAAAAAAACACAGAATCATGACCAATAATAGAATTATGTCATCTGCAAGACATTAATCACTTTTGGGAAGATATACCTGCCGGCTCCGGTGCGTACTGTGTCTTGTCAGGTTTCATGCAGCAAGTGCGTGCTTCCCCTTTTATCTACATGAATATTTATCAGACTTACTTCACGGAAAGGGCATCCATAACATGAAAAACATCAGTAAACTGAAAAAACAGTGGTATTTCTGGAAAAGAAGAATTTCAGCAGTTCTTGCATGTATAGTTGTTTTTGTAACGGTATATGCTATGGTACTGCCTGCTATCACGCTGGACCAGGGCGCTGCGGATCAGGAAGAAGGGCTTGTCCTGGAAGAAAAAGGCACGGAAACGGAACCTGATCTGGACGGAACCGACCAGGAAGAACCGGGCTTTTCTGACGAAGAGGATTTCGGCTTCGAGGAAGAAGACACAGAAAGCCATACAGAAGATACATGGGCCATGACAGAAGGGCCCGTCACTCTTCAGTGGCCTGCTGAACCAGAGGATGCGGAAGAAGCAGAGGAAGCCGTTTTCTATGATGAGAGCGGAGAAGAGATCGACTACTCAGTAGAGGCGACATTCGGTGAGGACTCGGGACTTCCTGCGGATGTTACCCTTCAGGTGGCTGAGATCAAAGCAGGCACGGAGGAATATGAGGCATACCATAAGAGTGCCCTGGAAGCTGTAAAAGGTGAAGGCAGGGGCGAAACAGAGATATCCTACGCCCGCTTTTTCGATATTACTTTCCTTAACGCTGATGGAGTAGCAATTGAACCCACCGGTCCTGTCAGTATCGTGATCAGGTATAAAGACGAAAAGGAACTGAAGGCAGAAGCGGCAGAAGAACTGAACGTGGTCCATTTTGCCCAGGAGGATCCGGAGGACCGGGAGAATCAGAGCCTGGAAGATCTGCCCCAGCCGGAGATCATGGAAATCGAGACGGAAATAACGGATGATCAGGTGGAGAGCATCACCTTTGGTTCAGAGTCATTCTCTGTATACGGCGTAGTAGGGACCTATACAGTGGAAGTCGATGCAGAAGAGGGAGATGGAGGAGAACACGTCTCCTTCAGCCACAGCAGCAGCCTAAAGGGCGGAGACAGTATCTTTCTTTCCGAACTGCTGGAAGAAGCCTGGCCTGACCGTGAGGACCTGCGCATCGAGAATGTTGCTGACGTAAATGCTGGGGAAGATTCTTCAGAAGATGCCTCTGAAGACGAAGAGGATGCCTGGAATATCCTGAAAGCAGAATTTGATGAATCGACAGAAGATTATAGGATCACTGCCGATACGGAGCCGGAAGAGGACCTCAGCGGACAGAAGGGAAGTCTGACAGTTCATTTCAGTGACGGAAATACAGCGGTATTTAAGATCACCATCAGCGGGACGCCCGAAATAGATGCCGGTGACGGCCTTGCCGTGATCAGCAGCGCAG
>CAMOGQ010000127.1 GCA_946614165.1 uncultured Lachnospiraceae bacterium | reverse complement strand
GCCCAGGTCATAGACCTCTATCTGCTTTCCTGACAGGTTCCGTTTTTCTGACATACCAAGCCCCCTTCCGCACCGGAGAATGAGCACAGCTCATTATGGTACGGAAGGGGGCTTTTTCTGCCGCATGCTTCAGAGCTTCTTACGCCATGCCTTTTCCTGCACCGCCAACCTCGCAGATCTCAGCTCTCACCATCCGGTTTTCCGCTTTTGTATCCCAATACCGCATCATCAGGAACTGATTATCGGGATACGGGAACTATATTTGATATAATCTGAAAAGAGGATATATGCTGAGTTTTAATTTTAACAGGAACAAAAAGACCGGCGTGCAGGAAATATACCTGAAAGATTACACGATCGTCGAAGCTGTTGTATGACATTCTCAAAAAATGACCCTGGCCATTCTTCCGGCCGGGGTCATTTTTGCTTTCGCATATCTGCTTTTTCAGGCTTCGTGGACCAGCTTGCCCGTCATGTGCTCCGGGATCAGCTCATAGACCAGGGTCCTGGGACCGGCATGGAGGATCTCCCTGCGGATATATTCCATGTCGTCCGTGTATTTGACGCTGAGCTTTCTGCAGATCTCCATGGCCTTTTCATGGTCCTCCACAGGGCGCATCCTGCCAAAGACGATAACGCTCCTAATATAAAGGGCCCAGTCGCCCTCCTTCCTGTATCCCTGATCGTATACGCAGAAGGATACCTTGTCGCATCTTTTCAGGGCGTCGATCCTGTGTCCGCTCATTCCGCTGTGGAAATACAGACAGCCGTTGTCCTCACAGTACCAGTGGTTGAGAGGCGTCCCGTAGGGATAGCCGTCGTCTCCCTGGACCGAAAGGACGCCCCGGGGCTCCTCCTTCAGGATCCGGACGCATTCTTCCAAAGGCAGGGCCTGCTTTTTTCTGACCAGTTCTCTGAACATTTCTTTTACCTCTTTTCGTCAGACTTGGGATGGGCCCATTTTAGCACATCCGCACCTTCTGTCAATCAGCAGGCGTCCCCGGCCCCCTTTTCAGACCGTTTCAGATCGCATTCAGACCGCCGTCCTCCTGTTCCTTCATCCACTGAAGACCCTTCTCCACAAAAGCATCCGAAAACATGGCTCTGACTCTTTCGGCGTAGCGGTTTCCCGGAACCAGAAGTTTCGAGAGCTGATAGTCCATAATCTCCTCTGTATCGATCCCCAGGCTGTCGAAAAAGCTCTTCATCTCCGAAAGCAGGGCCAGGGAAGCCTGCCTTACGCTGACCACCTCCCGATCCCGCCGCATGAGGAAGACCCCGTCTATGTCGTAGCGGGAGGCGTTCTTGAAATTCATGACCGTCTTGATCTGCCACTCCCTGGAAGCTTCCGCCGGCTCCAGGCAGGCGTCGTAGACAAAGAGGAGGTGGAGGAACTTCAGATCTTTTAGATCCAGGCCTCCGAAGGCGAAGGGATTCAGGTCCACGCAGCGCAGCTCCAGGTGGTCCACGCCGGTCCTGACCAGTTCCTCCAGACTGTTCTCTCCCCGGGACTTGATCCTTATGGGATAGTAGAACTCCGTATGGCTGGTCAGGAGCCCCTCCCTGATATAGCTGCGGATGCTTTCCGCATAGCCCTGAAGAGAAGAAAAGTCGAAGGTGGGAACGAAGTGATTCCAGTAGCCCAGCTCGCTGCAGCGGATGGATGCCATGCCCAGAAAATCGGACCCTCCCTGCTGGCCTTTGGTCAGAAAGGATCTGTCCAGAAGGGGGGAGGCGGAAAGAAGGACATTTGCGATCCAGCCGTTCTCCATAAGATTGCGGGCCATGCCCAGATAGATCCCGTTCCTGTAGCTATCGTAGTCTTTCAGTCCCTTCAGGACAAAATCCTCCCGCAGAAGGTCTTCATTTAAGGAAAAATTGACATGGATCCCGCAGAAGGTCATCTTGGTGCGGCCGTAGTTCCTGGCCAGGTAATGCCGGTAGCGGGTCTTTTCCCTGAGGGCTCCCTCAAAGCGGGCTACGGGGATATCTTCTTCGTTTCTGATATAGGGAGGATTGGAAAATGGCCAGAGGAGCTCCGGCCTCTCCAGAGAGGCCAGCTTTTCCCTGGCCAGTCTTTCAAAGGCCTTCAGTTCTTCCACCGCCCCCTCCGGCGTATCTGATACGCCGGTATTGATCTCCAGCTGGTTCTCGCAGAAATCCCTTACCATGTTCCGGTGGCCGGGAAAGGGATGATGGCTGTGGGAGAAAGTCCCGTCCTCCAGGATGCGAAGGGCTTCCTTTTCCAGGCCGAAGCCCCCCTTCATCAGAAGAGGCTTTATTTTCCGGTTCTTAAATCGGATCATCTTTTTTCCTTTCTCAAAGGCTCCCTCCTACAGGCCCGCGTAGGCCATAAAGAGAGCCCGGATGCTTGTTTCGTCAGGAATGTACTCGTGTTCACGCTTTTTTCCTTCATAAAAGAGCGTGCCTTCCTTCCATGCGGTCAGACGGCAGAAGGGAGCTTCCTCCCAGGGAGCCTCCTCCCAGGGAGCCTCCTCCCATTCCCCTTCCGCCAGGGGTACGGTGGAAAAGGTGACAGCGTCTTCTTCTTTTCTGACGTGGAGAGTGCCCCGGGCGTTGTAATGGGCGTAGAGAAGGGTCCCGTCATAGATCAGGAGATTCAGCTTGTTGGCCGGGGCAAGTTCCCTGACCAGGGTCTCCAGGACCTGAAAGCGCTCCTGGTCCTCCAGCGTCCTTTCCGCCTTTCTTGCGGCGGCGTTAATCCTGGCGATCAGGCATAAAAGGATCCTCTCGGAATCCGTCCAGCCCTTCTGCCGGTACATGTAGGGGCTCAGAAGGCCGCCTTCAAAGATGGTCCCGTTATGGATCAGGATCCAGGTCCTGCCGCTTATATCCGTGCCCAGAAAAGGATGAGTATTGCAGTACTCGTCGTAGCCTATGGTGGCCTTACGGATATGGGCCAGGCAGACCCTGGCCGACCTGGGCCCGGAGAGGAAGTCTCTGACCTCCCGGCTCTTGAAGGCCGGCTCCGGGGCCTTTTTCATATAGGGGGAAGGACCCTCGGGCAGGGCCAGGCCCCAGCCGTCCGGATGGTCCGCCGAATGGCCGAAGAACTCCTTCAGATCCCTGTTCAGCTGCTTTTTGTTTTTTGCCGATAACCCGTACAGTTCACACATTTCTGCCTTTCCTCCGATGTATCATGTCAGGCCGCGCCCTCTTATAACCTATAATTCCTATCTATTTAGTAGGTAATATACACAGGAAACGCTCTCCTGTCAATAACAATCCGGGACCGGTCTGTTCATTTTCAGATCCGGTCCCGGAATTTCTCTAAGTTTTTCTTATGGAACTATTATTTCTGCCTGTTTTACTTATGAACCCCCTCCTGCTATACTGCAGACAAAGGAAAAAAGAAAACAAAAAAGATTTTCTAAAAAAAGATTTCAGATATGACAGCAGAAAGGAGCAGCCCTATGGAATTCAGAAAATTCGGAAATCAGTACGTAGTAAGACTTGACCGCGGCGAGGAGATCGCCGCTTCCTTAAAGAAACTCTGCAGAGAGGAAGACATAAAGCTTGGCAGCATCCAGGGCCTGGGCGCGGCCGACCACGTGAACGTGGGCCTCTTCGACGTAGGCACCAAGGTCTATCATACCAAATCCTTCGACATGCCCATGGAGATCACAGCCCTCCACGGCAGCATCACCCGCATGGACGGGGACGTCTATCTTCACATCCACATCTGCGTGTGCGACTCCGACTTCCATGTCTTTGGCGGCCACATGAACGAATGCAGGATCTCCGCCACCTGCGAGATCATCGTCACGATCATGGACGGTGAAGTTGGCAGAAAGCACTCTGAGGAAGTGGGCCTGAACCTGTACGATTTTCAATAATTCTCTCTGCCGGAAGATACCGGTCAGGACTTCCTGACGAAAATAAAGACACCCCCGGATGCGCCGCATCCGGGGGTGTTTCTGTCTGGGTGGATCCGGGATTCATCCGGATCCTGCCTTATTTATTTTTTGATCAGCAGGGATTCGCCTGTCATCTCCTTCGGCTGCTCCATTCCCATGACCTCCAGCAGGGTGGGAACGATGTCGCAGAGACGGCCGCCCTCTTTCAGGGTGTAGGCTTCGTCATAGTTGTAAAGGATGAAAGGAACAGGGTTGGTGGTATGAGCGGTGTGAGGAGCGCCGGTCTCATAGTTGATCATCTGCTCTGCGTTGCCGTGGTCTGCGCAGATGAAGAGGACGCCGCCCACTTCCTTAATGGCTTCGCAGGCCTTTCCTACGCACTCGTCTACCTTTTCCACTGCCTTGATGGCGGCTTCCAGAACGCCGGTATGGCCCACCATGTCGGGGTTGGCGAAGTTGATGACGATCACGTCGTACTTGCCGCCTCTGATGGCTGCATCCAACTTCTCGGATACTTCGGGAGCGCTCATTTCGGGCTTGAGGTCATAGGTAGCTACCGCCGGGGAGGGAACCAGGATCCTGTCCTCATCCTTGTTGGGTTCTTCGATACCGCCGTTGAAGAAGAAGGTAACGTGAGCGTACTTCTCGGTCTCGGCCAGTCTCAGCTGCTTAAGGCCGTTGGCTGCCAGATATTCGCCGAAGGTATTGGTGATGGCCACCTTCTTGAAAGCGACATACTTGTTGGGGATGGTCTCGTCATAGTCCTTGAAGCAGACATAGGTCAGAGGCATGTAGCCGTTGGCTCTCTTCAGGGACTTGATGGACTTGGAGCTGGTCTCCTTGCCGGGCTGCTTTGCGATGTCTTCATCGGTGAAGCAGAAGGCCTTGGTGATCTCACGGGCACGGTCGGGACGGAAGTTGAAGAAGATGACGGAGTCGCCGGGCTTGACCAGGGACAGGGGCTTGCCTGCCTCGTCGGTGATGACGGTGGGAACGATGAACTCGTCGGTCACGCCGTTGTCATAGGACTCCTGCATGGCCTGGATGCAGTCGGTGGCCTTGATGCCTTCGCCCAGGACCAGGGAATCGTATGCCTTCTGGATACGGTCCCAGTTGTTGTCTCTGTCCATGGCATAGTAACGGCCGGACAGGGACGCCACCTTGCCTACGCCGATCTCGGCTGCCTTGTCCACCAGTGCCTGCAGATAGCCCTTGCCGGATGCAGGAGGCGTGTCACGGCCGTCGAAGAAAGGATGAATGTAGACATTCTCCAGGCCTTCCTTCTTGCACATCTCAAGAAGGGCATAGAGGTGGGTGTTGTGGCTGTGGACGCCGCCGTCGGACAGAAGGCCCCACAGATGCAGGTCGGAATTCTTCTCCTTGCAGTTGTTGATGGCGCGGAGCAGTTCCTCGTTCTCAAAGAAAACGCCGTCCTGGATATACTTGGTGATCAGAGTAAGGTCTTGATAGATGATGCGGCCGCCGCCCATGTTCATGTGGCCGACTTCGGAATTGCCCATCTGGCCGTCCGGAAGACCTACGAAAAGACCGGAAGCGTTGCCCTTCTGGAAGGGGGCTTCTGCCATGAGCTTGTCCATGACAGGGGTCTTTGCCATGTATACAGCGTTTGCCTCGTGATTGTCGGACAGGCCGTAACCGTCAAGGATCATCAGAACTACAGGTTTCTGTTTCATGCTTTAATCTCCTTTTGTTTGTTCGAGATAATGACAATACTAATCTATAGAATTTTACCATTTTTCGGTATGGTTTTAAATTGTTTTTTTACATTTCCCTGCCTTTGTGCCAAAGTTCTCCGGCTCCCCTTTCCGGCCTTCCCCTCCGGCCGCTCTCCCTCCTAAAGAGGCAGAGAAAGCCCCCGGAGAAAAGCCTTTCCTCCGGGGGCCTTTTGGTCCTTCTCTTCCCTCTACCGGGGAACAAAGGCGTTCTTTTCTTCGCTGTAGACGTAGCCGGCCTTCAGGATCCTCTCCTTCACTTCCTCCTGGGAAATGCCCATGGAGTCGCACAGCTCCTCCAGGGATTCGTAGTTGTCCCGCAGCTGGGTGTTCACGTAGCTGAGCGCCATAAAGGGATCTTTGGGGATCATTTGCATCTGCCTCCGTTTCCAAAAAAACCAGGGTCTGCTTTTCCTACCTGCATAATAATGATACCACGCGGTTAACAAGAACAGCAATAGACCAGTCGGTACTATGTGTCCGACTGGTCTATTGCTTTCCTTACAATTCCAGAAAATTCCCAAAAAAGACATACAAATAAAAGAAATGGTAAAACGCATCATTTCTCCGAATGACCACTTTTTGACACGGCTGAAATCTCTTGCAAGAGTCCTCACAAAGAGCCAAGGATATTGATCCATCTTTCCAATCAATGATTCTAATTGTCTTTTTACGGTAATCGAATAATTCAATTGTGCGCCTCCTTGAAATTGGGTAATTACCTTCATTCAAGGGCCGCTTTCGCCACCTCTCTTTAATTCAGTAGTGAAAGCGGCCACACATTTTCTCCTGTTTGTCAACCTAACTCTTCTTTGTCACATTAATCTAAATGACATTGCCGCGTATTTCCTTTTCTTTATCAAGTGTATCCTACAATAGTTTACCAAGCATTCCCAACTTTTCTTTTAGTTTAATACCGTATTTCTTTTCAAACTCCCGTATCCAAACCTTATCCTCTTCCCTATATGGGTCCTTTAGAAACCTTCTTATGAATTTTGATATCTGGCTTCGAAATTTCCAGTCGAGCTTTGCGGCAGTATTGACAGCGTCAAAATCTTTGACAGTTTGTGACTCATCTGCAATTCCCATCAAGAATCTTAGAATCAGCACATCCGCAAAGGTAAACGGCATAACATCATCTTCAAATTGAAGAAGAGACATATACGGTCCACCCTGTTTTGTATCGTCTGTCACTAAAGAATACGCTCCTAATGTCTGTGCCAGGGAAATCGCATAAACTTCTCCTAAATCACCTATTCCATATAAGAGCCTGTTTTCCTTGAAGTTATTCTCAAAAATCTTAAAGACTGTCAGCTCTTTTAACTTTTTATCTGTGTAAATTTCTATCTTCCCCGATGCGATATCCGCATCAACATCCATGAGCACGTCCTGTCCGTGGTTTTCAAGCTCCACGTTCCGGATCTGCTCATAAATAAATACGCCCTCATCAAAAACATCAAACAACACACTCTGGAGTCCTGCTTTATAAAGGTGTATGATCACATTAGTATCCAAAGAGGCTCTCAATCTTCCAGCCCTCCTATCAGATCATCCAGATCATCTTCTTCCTCCTGAAACTCCACAAGTCTATCGCTTATATCTTCTAAGGTAAGCTGATAACATTCCAGCACCTTTTCCAAGGTTTCCCTGGGAATCGCATTATGGTTGTAATTATATAGAACGTAGTCGATATACTCATAGGGAATGACTATTTCATTGCTCGCAATATTTAATCGCGAATTGCCTCCAATACTTTTAAGAAGATTTCCTACTCGTTTCTCAGCCCGCTCTGTTTCCAGCTGTGTTTTCTGCTTCCTGTCTATTTTTCCTAAAGACTCAAGCCTGTTTAGTGCCACATCATAACTGACATTAAACTCTGACATCATTCTCGCTATATCCATTCCGGATAATCCGTTCTTCTCAAAATCCGGCAGTTCCAGATCAATAAAGCGATCCACTTCATCTGATGGCATCAGCAAACAGGCCGCAAAATAGTTTGCTTCCTGTTCTTTTTCATCTACGTTACCTCCGGCAATCGTAGCATTATTATCAATAAAAGGCCGCTCTCCATTAAGGTGAAGAATAGCATGTCCAATTTCATGCGCCAGAGTAAAGATTTCTCTGGAAAGCCTTATGCTGGTATTAATAAAGATGATGGTATCACCATCTTTTTTCAAAGCAAAGCCAAGATCCGCATTCTCTCCAAGAGGATATCTGAGCAGCTTATATCCTATACGATCGCATTCCTTGAACAAATCGATAATCCCGTATCGGCTGATCTTGCACTTTTCACGAAAGGAATCTGCCTGTATCCTTATTTCCCTTTTCCTACTGCCAAACATGGAAAGCTCCTCCTTATTCCCTGTTTCTACGCTGTAATCTCGTGTACATGTGCTTATTTGCATAGAAAAGATCCAGCATATCAAAAATCTTCTCAGAAGAATTTCCATCCGTTCCTGCCCGATACGCTACCGCAGGTTCTTCATCAAGCACCCTGGTAATGTCACCAACAGTCACATCCAGCATTTCTGCTATTTTCACAAGGATGTCAAGTGTAATACTATTGGTACCGTTCTCAACACGGGCATACTTTTGTCTGCTAATCCCAAGATAATCTGCTACCTGCTCCTGTGTATAATCTTTCGCTGTCCTCAAAGCCTTTATACGGCCACCTAGTAACGCGTTCATGTCCATCCCTCCTTTTCTGATTTCATTATATCGCAGAGCAGAGCGATGTCAACAGATAATGTTATGATTTTGTAACATTAATTTCGTTTTTTGTTCTATTTCTATTCCATTTAAGTTTCCTCAGACTATTCATTCCCCGTATTCCATTTCGCGGTTTTGCACGCGTGACCCACTCACCGTTCCCTGGGCGCCCCTACCCTCGTCCTCACAACTTCCGTATCCCTCGTCTCCTTACAAGCGCAGAGTCTCGGTCACTTTACTGTTCGTACTCTTCCCGCAAAGCCTGCTTCGTGGGAGCCCTTTGCCCCCAATAGTCCCCTCTCTTCGGGTGTATGGTTGAGTGACACGACTTGTATAGCACGATCAGGTTACTGCGATCGTGCATGCCACCTTCACTAAAAGGCAGCTTGTGGTGGGGCTCTTCAGTCGGTACGAGGAAACCCTCTACCCAAGTTCCGACAACGACAGAACCAATACCCTTGGTTCCGGTCCGGAAAATTCCGTTTTAAAGACTAAAAAGGCCGCCGGCCAGGGCAAAAGTCCCTGTCCGGCGGCTTTATTTTTACTCTTTAGAAGATCTCTTCCCGTCAGTTTCCTTCCGCTACGTCGGGAACGTTGGTGGAAACGATCTGGATGGAGGATACCTTGTCGCCCTCCACGATGATGC
>CAMOGQ010000126.1 GCA_946614165.1 uncultured Lachnospiraceae bacterium | reverse complement strand
TCATCTCCTCTGCAAGCCCCATCCATTCAGAAGGAATGGGTGGGGTGATTGACTTGTTCCTCTCCTTCTGCCGTCAAATTTCAAACATCAGGTCCTCATAGGTAGGGAAGGGCCACATCTTCTTGTCCACCAGCTTCTCCAGCTCGTCGCAGGGCCTGCGCAGGTTGTTCATAAGGGGCTTTACGATATCCTTGTAACGGAAGGCCTGCTCTTTCGCATTTGTGATCTTGCCTGCCTTTTCCTCCGCGTCGATCAGCATCTTCAGGGATTCCTGGGCCTGGTTGATCATGGTGTTGACTTCCGTCAGCTTTTCCACCTCAGCCCTGGGATCCATACCGGCGTCCCGAAGGAGGATGACCGTCTCCGCCAGGTCCCTGGCGTAGCGCATGCATACGGGAAGGATCTGCTTCCTGGCCATGTCGATCATGGTCAGAGTCTCGATGTTGATGGTCTTGGCGTAGGTCTCGTAGGTGATCTCCTCACGGCTCCTGAGCTCGGATTCCGTAAAGATATGGAATTCCTCGAAAAGGCTGACGGCCTTGGGGGTGGTCAGGGCCGACGCCGCCTCGATGGTGGAGGCGATGTTGGGAAGGCCCCTTCTTTTTGCCTCCAGGATCCATTCCTGGGTATAGCCGTTGCCGCTGAAGATGATCCTCTGGTGGTTGGTCAGATACTCATGGATCAGGTCCTGCACGGCCTGATCGAAGTCCTCCGCCTTCTCCAGGCGGTTGGCCGCCTCGCAGAAGGCCTCCGCCACGATGGCGTTGATGATGGTGATGGGAGCGCCGCAGGAGTCTGCGGAGCCCACCATGCGGAATTCGAACTTGTTGCCGGTAAAGGCAAAGGGAGAGGTCCTGTTCCTGTCGGTGGCATCCTTGGCCACGTCGGGCAGGGTGGAGACGCCGGTATAGAGGACGCCGCCCTCCAGATGCCGGTCGGCCATGCCCTTGCTGACCACCTGGCTGACCACGTCCTCCAGCTGCTCTCCCAGAAAGACGGAAACGATGGCCGGCGGGGCCTCATGCCCTCCCAGTCTCTCATCGTTGCCCACGTCCGAGGCGCTCTGGCGCAGCAGATCCGCGTGGATGTCCACGGCCTTTAAAATGCAGGCCAGGATCAGAAGGAAGCGGGTGTTGGATTCGGGATTCTTTCCGGGATCCAGGAGGTTTTCTCCCGTATCGGTGGACAGGGACCAGTTGTTGTGCTTGCCGGAGCCGTTGACCCCCGCGAAGGGCTTCTCGTGCAGGAGGCAGCGCATGTTGTGGTGGATGGCCACCCGCTTCATGGTCTCCATGATCAGCTGGTTGTGGTCCGTGGCCACGTTGGCCTCCTCATAGATGGGAGCCAGCTCGTGCTGGGCCGGCGCCACCTCGTTGTGCTGGGTCTTGGCGGGCACGCCCAGCTTCCACAGCTCCAGGTTGAGGTCCCGCATGAATTCGCCCACGTGCTCCCTGATGACGCCGAAGTAATGATCCTCCATCTCCTGTCCCTTGGGCGCGGGAGCGCCGAAGAGGGTGCGGCCGGTGAAGATCAGGTCCTGTCTCTGTAAATACTTGTCCCGGTTGACCAGGAAATATTCCTGCTCGGCGCCCACGGAGGCCCGGACTCTTGTGGCGGCGGTATCGCCGAAGAGACGGATGATCCTCAGGGCCTGGGTGCTGATGGCCTCCATGGACCGAAGAAGGGGCGTCTTCTTGTCCAGGGCTTCGCCCGTATAGGCGCAGAAGGCCGTGGGAATGCAGAGGGTGGTGCCCGTGCCGGATTCCTTTAAAAAAGCGGGGGACGTGATGTCCCAGGTGGTGTAGCCTCTGGCTTCAAAGGTGGACCTGAGGCCTCCGGAGGGGAAGGAAGAGGCGTCCGGCTCACCCTTGATCAGATCCTTGCCGGAAAAGCCCATGAGCATGCGGCCCTCTTCGTCGGGGCTGGAGATAAAAGAATCGTGCTTCTCGGCGGTAATGCCGGTCAGAGGCTGGAACCAGTGGGTATAGTGGGTGGCCCCGTTCTCAACGGCCCAGTCCTTCATGGCCTTGGCCACCACGTCGGCATCGGCTCTGCTCAGCTCTCCTCCCTGCTCCATGACCTTGCGGACATTTTTATAGACGCTCTTGGGAAGAGCGGCGCGCATCTTGCTGATGGTAAAGACGTTTTTGCCGAATATTTCCTCTACGTTCAGCTTTTCATTCCTGTCGTTGTTCAAAGTATTACTTCCTCTTCTATAAAACAGATGTATCTTACTGCAGGGTGCGGAGAACGTCTCCCTCCTCTGCGGGCTCTGAAAGCCTGAGCCAGATGGTCTCCTTTGCGTGGGGGCAGGATAATACCTCTTCCCCCTCCCCGTTCTTCATGCCAAGAACAAGGGCCCGCAGGTCCCTTCCGTCCGGCTTCATGATCTCCACGGTATCTCCCGCGGAGAACTTGTTCCTCTGCATGATCCTGGCTCCCAGATGAGGATCTCTCTCCTCCACGATCCCCAGGAATACGGCCTCGGATACATAGGTGGAATCCTCGTAGACCATGGAGTCCGCGCCCGGCTTTCCGAAATAGAAGCCGGTGGTATAGCGGCGGTAGGTGCATTTGCGGATCTGGTCATGGTACCATTCCATGTTTGCCCGGTATTTTTCCTCCGACTCGAAATAGTCGTCGATGGCCTTGCGGTAGGTCCTTGCCATGGAGGCCACGTAGAGGGCAGTCTTCATCCTGCCCTCGATCTTGAAGGAATTTATGCCGGCCTCCGTCAGCTCCGGGATATGCTCGATCATGCACAGGTCCCTGGAGTTGAAAATGAAGGTCCCTCTTTCGTTTTCCAGGACCGGCAGGTATTCGCCGGGCCTTGTCTCCTCCGCCAGAAAGTATTTCCAGCGGCAGGGATGGGTGCAGGCCCCGTGGTTGGCGTCCCGCCCCGTGAAAAAGCTGGACATAAGGCACCTGCCGGAATAGGAGATGCACATGGCCCCGTGGATAAAGGCCTCGATCTCGAAATCCTCCGGCATTTTTTCCCGGATCTGCCGGATCTCCCCAAGGCTCAGCTCCCTGGCGCACACCACCCTGGACGCCCCCATCTGTCTCCAGAACTCGAAGGTGGCGTAGTTGGTGTTGTTGGCCTGGGTGGAGATATGGATGGGCACGGAGGGGCAGTTTTCCCGGGCCAGCATGAACATGCCGGGATCCGCCACAAGGACCGCGTCGGGCCCAAGCTCTTCCAGCTCCCTGAAGTAGGCCGCGGCTCCTTCAAGGTCCGCGTTGTGGGCCAGGATATTTGCGGTGACATGGACTCTTACGCCCCTTTCATGGGCGAAGGCTATGCCCTCTGCCATCTCTTCCCTGGTAAAGTTCCGGGCTTTGGCCCTCAGGCCGAAGGCAGAGCCCCCGATATAGACCGCGTCTGCCCCGTAGTGCACGGCGGTCCGCAGGACCTCCAGATCCTTCGCGGGGATCAGAAGCTCCGGCTTTCCTTCTTTTATACGTATATTCTCAGTCATATGCTTCCCGTCTGCATGCTCAGTTCTTTTTCAGGGATACCGCCGTCCCGTCCCCCAGCTCCAGGATCAGGGTCCTGTAGTCCGGATCGGTGGTGATGGCGCAGAGATACTCCCGCATCCTCTTATGAATGGTGCGGTTCCTTCTGGTGACGGCAAAGCGGGATTCCAGCACTTCCTCCTCCTGAAGGATGTTGTCGGAAATAAGAAGGCCTCCCTTTTTCAGAAGGCGCTTTGCCTGGGGAAGGAAGCGGATGTACTGACCCTTGGCGGCGTCCATGAAGATCATGTCGTAGGGTCCTTCCAGGGAAGGCAGGATCTGCCCCGCGTCTCCTTCCAGGAGGGTGATCCTCTCCAGGGCCCCGAACCTTTCAAAGTTCTCCCTGGCCCTTTTGATCCTCTCCTCCATCTTTTCGATGGTGGTGATATGGCAGCCCTGAGGGGCATAATAGTCCATGACCAGGGCGGAATAGCCCACGGCCGTCCCCACTTCCAGGATCTTCATGGGGCGGGTCATCTCGATCATAAAGCGGATGAGCCCCTTGGTCCTGGGCCTTATGATGGGCACTCCGTCTCCGGAAGCCTCTTTTTCCAATAACTGAAGGAAAGGAGGATCCGCCTCTTCCATCGATTCAATAAACGAATCTATGCGTTCCTCCTTTTCCCTTTCCCTGCGGCCCTGAAATTCCATAGTTCTCCTGCCGGTCCTGCGCCCTTTTATTCCTCGCTCTCTCCGTGGCCCGTGATCAGGGCAAGGATCTGGTCCATGCTCATCTCGGAGGACACCTCATAGGTGCCGGGCTGGATCTGTCCCTTGTATTCCGACATAGATTCCTTGAGGACAAAGGTGGAGGAAGACCGGATCAGGCCGTTCTCTTCCAGAAGATTTCCCACCTGGGACACCGTCATGCCGGACTGGATCTCCAGGGAAATGGTCTTGCCCTGACCAGGCCTGTCCACGGCGGAATCCGCCACCAGGTTGTAGCCGTAACGGTAGTATTTCTGGGCATAGCCTCCGATCTTTCCCGCCGCATTGTAGAAAACGACCACCAGAGCGATCAGAATGATCCAGTCCAGAACGGAATACTTTTTGATCAGTTGAATGGCTTTCATATCTCCTCCCGCGAAACCCCAAAAGGCATGATTGAATGGTAAGGGCAGGCCTTCCTTAATCGATCTCCATGATCAGGGGAAGGATCATGGGCCTGCGCATTGTCTTTTTCCAGAAGAAGTCCGTCAGAGCGGTCTTGACGGCGGTCCGGATCCTGTTCCAGTCGGGATTTTTTCCCTCGTGGCAGGAGGCGATGGCCGTCTGGACGATCAGGTCCGCCTCATTCATCAGAACGTCCGCTTCCTTGACGTAGACGAAGCCCCTGGAGGTGATCTCCGGCCCCGCCAGCAGCTGGCCGTTCCTGTCCATGGCCATGGTCACGATCACGATGCCGTCCTGGGCCAGGTGCTGCCTGTCCCTGAGGACCACGTTGCCCACGTCGCCCACGCCCAGGCCGTCCACCAGGATGTTGCCCACCGGCACCTTGCCGGTGATGCCGGCAAATTCCTCACCCAGCTCCAGTACGTCTCCGGACCGGAGGATGAAGATCCTGTCGCTCCCGTAGCCCAGCTCCCGGGCGATCTTGGCCTGGGCGATCAGATGCCTGTATTCGCCGTGGATCGGAATGGTAAATTTAGGCTGGGTCAGGGTATAGATCAGCTTGATGTCCTCCTGGCAGGGGTGGCCAGACACATGCACGTCCTCGAAGACCACGTCGGCCCCCTTTAAAAGGAGTTTGTTGATCACGTTGGTCACGGCCTTCTCGTTGCCCGGGATGGGGTGGGACGAGAAGATGATGGTATCGCCGGGGCCCACGGAGATCTTCTTATGGGCGTCGTCCGCCATGCGGGACAGGGCCGCCATGCTCTCTCCCTGGCTGCCGGTGGTGATGATGACGGTCTGGCTGCCGGGATAGTTCTTCAGCTGGTCGATGCTGATCAGGGTATTGTCCGGCACGTTGAGGCACTTGAGCTCCGTGGCCGTCTCGATGACGTTGACCATGCTGCGGCCTTCCACCACCACCTTGCGGCCGTATTTATGGGCCGAATTGATGATCTGCTGGACCCTGTCCACGTTGGAAGCGAAGGTGGCGATAATGATGCGGGTGTCCCTGAGCTCCTGGAAAAGGGAGTCGATGGTCTTGCCCACGGTCTTTTCCGAAGCGGTGATGCCGGGACGCTCCGCGTTGGTGGAGTCGCACATGAGGGCCAGGACGCCCTTTCTGCCCAGCTCGGCAAAGCGCATCAGGTCGATGGCGTCCCCGTATACAGGGGTATAATCCACCTTGAAATCGCCGGTATGAATGATGGTGCCCACGGGGGTGGTGATGGCCAGGGCCGCGGCGTCCACGATGCTGTGATTGGTCTTGATAAATTCTACACTGAAGCTGCCCAGGGAGACGGTGTCTCCGAATCCCACCACGCGGCGCTCCGTTACATCCAGAAGCTCCTTTTCCCGGAGCTTGTTCTCTATAATGCCCATGGTCAGCCGGGTGGCATAGACCGGCACATTGATCTTTCTCAGTACATAGGGCAGGGATCCGATATGATCCTCATGTCCGTGGGTGATGACAAAGGCTCTGACCTTATCCAGATTTTCCTCCAGATAGGTCACATCCGGTATGACCAGATCCACGCCGAACATGTCATCTTCCGGAAAGGCAAGACCGCAGTCCACAACCAGGATGTCATTCTCATACTCAAAGGCGGTAATGTTCATTCCGATCTGTTCAAGGCCTCCCAGAGGGATGATCTTCAGTCTGGACGCCTGAACTCTTTTTTTTTCTTTTTTCTTCACGTTTCCTCCAAAATAATTCCCAGTTCATCAAGTGTGTCCTTGAAAAGGACCAGGACAGCGCCGATCTCACGCTCGTCCTCTACCACTTCATAAACGCTTTCCGGATCCAGAGGGCCCGCCGTGTCCTTGAGGATCAGGGCTTCCCCGTCTCCCTCTTCGGAATCCGCCACCAGAAGGTAGGTGATCCCGAAAAGTTTCTGCTGGTCCAGAATATAAAAATCCACAATCGTATTATCGTCTGCTGTAAGACTGATTTTTTCCATTTCATTCCCCTTTTTGCGGGTCACATCCCCTTAAGCTCGTCGATCTTTTCGGGATGGCTGTTCATATAGTCTCTCAGGATGACGCAGGCCGCCAGCATGTCCACGTATTTTTTGCGGTCGGCGCCCCGGATCCCCATTTCGTCCATGAGCTCGTCCGCCTCCACGGTGGTCAGCCTTTCGTCGGACATGACAACAGGGAGACCGGTCCTCCTCTGGAGTTTATCCTGAAACTCCAGGGTAAGAGTAGCCCGTTCCCCTTGGCTGTCATCCATATTCAGAGGCAATCCCAGGACGATCATCCCGACATTGTTTTCCCCGATCAGCTCCTCGATCCTCTGGAGGGTCTTTCGCAGCTGCGAAGACCTCTCCCTGCGGATGATCTCTTTGGGCTGGGCTGTCATAAGCAGCTCGTCCGTCAGGGCCACCCCGCAGGTCCTGGAGCCGAAATCCAGTCCCATGATTCTCACGTATTTCCTCTTTCCGGGCACTTGCGGCGTCTCTGCCCCTTAGGGACAGCATCCATGATGAAAAGATCTTGCGCCAGCAGAAAGTTTTCTTACGCCCAGTGATTGTTCCGGATATAGCTCTCCATGATCTCTTCCACCAGTTCGTCGCGCTCCACCTTCATGATCAGGCTCCTGGCCCCCATATAGTTGGTGATATAGGTGGGGTCACCGGACATGATATAGCCGACGATCTGGTTCACGGGATCATAGCCTTTCTCCGTGAGCGCTTCATAAACTACGGAAAGGATCTTTTTCGTGACGGATTCTTCGTCCTGATGGACCTTGAAATGCTGTGTCAGGCTCAGGTCCTTTTCGCTTCTGCCGTCTTCGCCGGCTGCGTTTAATCTTGTTTTATCCATTCCTTTTTTCTCTCTTCTACAGGCTGGGGTGCATAGAAAACAAAGTTATACGTTTACATCTTACCCCATTTATATGCAGGTTTCAACGATTAATGTTCCCGCCCCCCGGCCGCGGGCGGCGGGAGAGGCGGCCGGATCTATCTCTAAGCCCGTCTCAGATGCGCTCCGCAAAGACCGCGTCCCCTTCGGGGGCTTCCTCCAGGATCCTGACCCTGCACAGGTCTCCCGCCTTCAGGTCCCCGTCCCCGGGGACAAGGCAGCGGACATAGCGCATGGTATGGCCGGACCAGTATTCTTCCTCTCCCAGATTCACCTTTTCCTCCAGGAGGATCTCCTCTTCCCGGCCGGAAAAGCCCCTGCGGAAGCGCCCTGCCTGGGCCGCCGTCAGGGAAAGGAGGATATCGCTCCGCTCTCCCTTTACGCTCTCCGGCACCTGGCCCTTCATTCTGGCCGCTATGGTCCCTTTCCTTACGGAATACTTGAAGACATGGATCTCATAAAAATCCACTTCCTCCAGAAAAGCCCTGGTGGCGGCAAATTCCTCCCCGGTCTCTCCCGGGAAGCCAGCGATGACGTCCGTGGTGATGGCGGGCCTGTCAAAATACCTGCGGAGCCTTCTTACATTCTCCAGATATTCCTCCGCCGTGTAGTGGCGGTTCATCCTCTTTAAGGTGGCGTCGCACCCGGACTGGAGGGAGAGATGGAAGTGGGGGCAGAGCTTGGAGAGGCCGGAGATCTTCCGCACGAACTCCTCCGTCATGATCCTGGGCTCCAGGGAGCTGAGGCGGATCCTTTCGATCCCGGGCACCTGCTGAATGCGGGACAGAAGGTCGTAAAGGGCCCTGCCGGACTTTTCCGGGTCGAAGCGGACCACGCCCTCCACGCCCCATTCCAGGCCGTAGGAGGACACATGGATGCCGGTCAGCACCACCTCCCGGATCCCCTTCTCCGAAAGACTTTCGATCTCCCTGAGGATCTCTTCAGGCCTTCGGCTGCGGATCCTGCCCCTGGCAAAGGGAATGATGCAGTAGGAGCAGAACTGGTTGCAGCCGTCCTGGATCTTGATATAGGCCCTGGTATGGCCGGGCTCCTTCAGCTGCATGTCCTCGTACTGGGGGCGGACCGTAAGGTCTTCCACGGTATCTCCCCCCAGGATCTTGTCGGGGAAAGCCTCCGTATGGGAAGGCGCGCCTTCCTCCCTTCCTTCCCCGCCCTCTCCACGGGACAGGAGATAGCGGTCCAGGATCCGGGCGATCTGTCCCTTCTTATTGTTGCCTATGGCCAGATCGATGGCGGGGTCCTTAAGGACCCTGTCCCTGTCCGTTTCCACGTAGCAGCCCACCGCTATGACGGCGGCTTCGGGGTTCCTCTTTTTTGCCCGGTGCAGCATCTGCCGGCTCTTTCGGTCGGCGATATTGGTCACGGTACAGGTGTTGACCACGTACAGATCCGCTTTGCTGTCAAAGTCTACGGTCTCGTAGCCCCGCTCTTCCAGAAGCTGCTTCATGACATCCAGTTCATAGCTGTTGACCTTGCATCCAAGGTT
>CAMOGQ010000125.1 GCA_946614165.1 uncultured Lachnospiraceae bacterium | reverse complement strand
GGGAGGATTTCCCTTTATCATCATCCCCATCCTTCTTGCGGCGGCCCTGATCCTTTTCCTTCTGATGAACGACGGGATCAGAAAGCGCCTGTTCGGAGAGCATGTGGTGGAGGATGTCAACCAGGAAGCAGCCGCCCAGGAAGAGCCTGAGACCGAGGTGGAAGTGGTTAGCCAGGGTGAGCCCGAAGTAGTCCATCAGGGAGAGCCGGCAAAGGAAGAAGAGGAAGAGCCCGAAGAGGAGCCTCAGGAGGAGAAGCCTCAGGAGGAAGAGCCTCAGGAAGAAGAACCGGAAGAAGTACCCGAAGAAGAGCCCGAAGAGGAGCCTGAAGAGCCTGAGCAGGAAGAACCCCGGCAGGAGCAGCAGGTGGTCACCACGAATGGCCAGGTATTCCCCGACAGCAGCAGCCGCTATCTTTCCGACGGGGAGATCGGGAGCCTGGGACTGTCCCAGACCCAGTACGCCATCAACGAGATCTACGCCCGCCACGGCTATATCTTCGGCACCGAAACCTATAAGAACTATTACGAGGGCCTTTCCTGGTATCACGGAACGATCCCGTCAGACCAGTTCAGCGACAGCGTATTCAATGACTATGAATATGAAAACGTGGAGAAGCTGGGCGCCCACAGGGATGCCCTGGCAGGCGAGTAGGAAACGAGAGATTTCCCGGAAGATACAGGGTATTTTCCGGGAAATTTTCTTGTATAAAAGAAAGAGCCGCTGCATACTGTACAGGGCAGGAGATCTGCCGGAATACTTGCAGGAAAGGCGGAAAAGACATGAGTGAGCATCAAATCGAAAACGAAGAACTGTTTCTTAAGCAGGTGGAAAAGGCGGCCAGGAAGGGCGCTGCTTCCGGGAGCAGGAGGAGCGGCATATTTTCCTCCGTCCTGACAGTGGTCCTGGTCATAGCCGTTTTTCTGGCGGCGCGCCGTCTCTTTGATCCGGGAGATCTGCTGAAAAGAGAGGCCCCGGTGGAGGGGCATGACCTGACTCTGGAGAACCAGGGCCTGTTCGGCTATACGGCTGCCGACTTTGCGGAGGCGGTCCTGGGAGATTCCAGTCAGCTGAAAAAGCTGGAGGTCTACACCAGGGAGGTGTCCGATGCGGCCACCGTTACGGATACGGGGCTGGGCAGGTTCAAGGTCTTTACCAAGACCCAGATCCTGACCTATCACGGGACCGTGACCTATACCGTGGATCTGAGCTCTCTTTCTAAGGAGGATATCTCCGTCGACGAAGACAGCCATACGGTCACGATCCGGATCCCGCATGCCCAGGAAGGAGAGATCAATATCCCCAGTGACAGGATCGAGTTCGGCGACGTGGACAAGGGCATGCTGGCATTCGGCAAGATCAAGCTGACGGCGGAAGAATCCTCCAAAGTCCAGACCGAAGCCAGAACCAAGATGGAAGAAAAGCTTGAAGAAGACCGGGTCGCGGAGGAAGCGGACCGCTTTGCCGTCATGTCGGTCTGGGAGATCTATCATCCCATGATCGCCTCCGTATCCCCGGCCTATGAGCTGGAGGTCGAATTCCGGTAAATAAAAAAACCTGGAGCAGGAAGCGGGAGATTGGAGGATCCGGAGCGCGGAAAGGAAGCGGGATGGAAAAGTATATCATTTTTTATTATGTTCTGATCAATGCAGCTGCCTTTCTTCTGTTTGCGTCGGATAAACGAAGGGCAGTGAGGCAGAAATGGAGGATCCCTGAAAGGACCCTCCTTCTGTCCGCATTTCTCGGCGGCGGGGCGGGAGCCCTTCTGGCCATGCAGATCTGCCATCATAAGACGAAGAAGAAACGCTTTACCATCCTGGTTCCGCTGTTTCTTCTTCCGCATCTGGCATTATGGTTCTTTTTCTACCGGCTGTAATCAGAAAACCGGAGACAGACAGTATTGGTAAGAAGCATTAAGGAGGTCTGCTCGGATTTTCGGGCAGACTTCCTTGAATTTTTCAGATCTTTCGGAAAGATACACTGACCTGTATACACTGAGTATTTTGGTATTTTAAAAACAATCGTATTGTCTGCCGTTCAGGAGCTGTTATTTTCTCGTCAGATACTGGTCCAGGACCTGCATAATGTTGCTGGTATTTTTTCTGATATTTCCGGACGATAACTTTGCAGGATCCATTTCTCTGATCAGATTTTTCCTTTTGAACGATGCGGATTCAATACATTTTTTACTGTTTTCGACACTGTTTCCCAGATAAACCTGTTCGATATCCTGACAGAACCAGACAAAGTGGTAGTTCCTCTTCGCACAGAAGGATCTGACGGTCTCAAAAAAAGAGCAATCTTCCTGGCTGGTATCGTATTTATCAGTATCGAAGCAGTAAATAACCTCGGTCCGGTTCTGACTGGAAGTGGAAGAATACTGGCTGATCAGTTTTTTTACACTTTTTTCTTTGTTTTCATAATTCCCTTTTCCATCCATAAAGACCGGAGAGAACCTGACATGTGAGATATCATATTTGTAAAAATGATCAATGGTTTCCTTTATATAGATCCAGTCTGATTTACACTGCCTGTTGGTTTCCATGACAAGAATAAGCTGGAGTCCCATTACGCATCCTCCTCATCGACATCAAGAATACCGATAAAATCGATAGAATCTATGTTAAAGGGGGAGCCTTCTATCATTCCGTTTCTGTAGAGTCTGGCAGGAGAATAATTTCCGTTTGTTATCCATGGATAAATAGTCTGATCCATCGAAAGGAAGTCAATGGATTTTTTATGCTGCTTCAGGATATCCATTGGTCCGACGTTATGGGTCGTAAAGCATAATTGCCCTTTCCCGTAGTTCAGCATGTATTCAAGCAGTGCACACAAATAGACGTCATGGAGATTTGAATCCATTTCGTCAATAAATACAATGTCTCCTCTGACCATAGATCGAAGATAGGGAAAAAGATGAATCAGTTTCTTTATTCCCGTACTTTCAAATTCTGCATGGATCCGGCAGTCCGGATATACCATGATTAAATCACATTTATATATGCCTTTATCTTCTTTCCTGTCAATTTCAATGGCAGACAGTTCAGGTTTGAAAATTTTGATAAAATTACAAAGCCGGCCGATCGTTCTGACAAAAGCATTGTAGTTTTCTGCAGGGACAAGATTATCGGAGACAGATATCTCGTTTGCAGACAAACTGGCTTGAATGTTTATATAAGACTGCAGCAGCTTCTGGCTCCCACTTCGCAGAAGAAAATCTTCATGCTTATCATTCTGGTCCATATAAACATGAATACTTAAGCCGAAAATGACCAAGGACAACAGACTCAGAGAGAACAGGCTGTATTTGTTTTCTTCGCTATCTTTGAAAAGAGGCAGCAGTCTGGTTATAAACAGGGCGCAGAAGGACTTGTCCGACAGCAGGTTGGCGGTCTTCGTAATGATGATTTCTCTGATTTCGGGTTTTATTTCATCACAGAGAGCTGTTATTTCACCTTCCTTTACTTCGTAAATAATTGCAGGAGAACTGCTCTGAGAAGCTGCCGGTTTTGATGTAAGCTTCTCAGAAAAAATGGTATATTTCCCGCTGTCATCTCTGGAAACAACTATATCGTACTGATATATTTTTTTCTTTTCTTTGGCCAGATATTGGGCGGAAACAGATAGCTGCTCCCTCTTTTTATTTATGCTCTGATTCAGGTAATTCTGGATGAAAGGGGTATTCAGATAGTCGCTGCTGAGCAGAAGATGTTTCAGTATATCAGCAGATGCAATAATACCTGACTTACCGGAGCCGTTCATGCCATATACTGCTTTCATATTGTATTTACGGGTGTCAGTATCATTACGTATTGTCTTTTTGTAAAAACTTAACGATACTTCCTTCTCCAGTGTTTTAATACCACCTACTGAATAGCTGGTCAGATAGATACCCACCATGTCTTTGACTCCTTTCGTTTGCAAATGGAACCGCTGAAGAAATTATAGCACATTAATTAAAAAATATACATAATGTATATTTTTTAATTTGCTTTCAGGAATAACAGCATCTGCATTCCAGTGGATAGAACAGTTTTATCAGAACTGGTTCCTGAATATACCATGGCTTTTACAGTTGCAGAGCGCGGCTGGATTGGAAAGGCAGCATATGAACGCAGGAAATCCGCACAGGAGGCAATGAAGAAAGGCCGGGATCTGGTTTGTCAGACTCCCGGCCTTTCTGCTCTTTCATATACGTTTTTTCTGATCCGGCTTATCCTGCCGGCCTGCAGGGAGGGGCTTAAATAAGGCTTTCCCATCAGGCCTTCCGGATCAGATCTAGGATGACTCTGGAAGCGTTCTTCTGGCTGCTTTTCGCCATGGCGTCCTTAAAGGCCTGTCTGTTTTCGTAGACTTCCTTTACGGTCTCTGTGATCTTAGCGTCCAGAACGTCGGTGGCTACCACCACACTGTATCCCTGCTCGGCGAAGGAGTTGGCGTTCAGGACCTGGTCGCCTCTGGAACCAGCGGCAAGGGGGACCAGGATGTTGGGAATCTGCAGGGCCAGGATCTCGCAGATGGCATTAGCGCCGGATCGGGAGATCATCAGGTCTGCGGCGGCAAAGAGGTGCTTTAAGTCTTCCTTGACATACTCGAACTGCTTATAGCCCTTCTTTCCTTCCAGAGAGGGATCCAGATGACCCTTGCCGCACAGGTGGACCACCTGGAAGTCTTCAAGGAGTTCGTCCAGGTGATTCCTGACCGCCTTATTGACGGCCACGGCGCCCTGGCTTCCGCCCATGATCATGATGACGGGCTTATCTGCCGTAAAGCCGCAGAGAGAGAGGCCTTTTTCCCTGTCTCCGGTAAAAAGCTCGTCCCGGATGGGGGTGCCGGTAAGGACGGCCTTGCCGGCGGGAAGGGTCTTTACGGTCTCGGGGAAGTTGCAGCAGACTTTGGAAGCCGCCCCGTAGCAGAGCTTGTTGGCAAGTCCCGGGGTCATGTCGGATTCATGGATGATGCAGGGGATCTTCAGGGAGTGGGCGGCCCGGACTACGGGGACGCTGACAAAGCCTCCCTTGGAGAAGACCACGTCGGGACGGATCTTTTTCAGAGCGCGCCTGGCTTCGAAAAAGCCGTTTATGACCCGGAAAGGGTCGGTGAAGTTCTTAAGGTCAAAGTAGCGGCGGAGCTTTCCGGTGGAAATGCCCGTATAGGGGATCTTATAATCCTGGATCAGCTGCTTTTCGATGCCGTTTTTGGAACCGATGTAATAGATCTCGTAGCCGGCCTCCTTCAGATAGGGAAGAAGGGCTATATTGGGAGTCACGTGACCTGCGGTCCCGCCGCCTGTCAGTACGATCTTTTTCTGTGCCATAGGAAACCTCCTGAATGTATTGATTGTTCTCTGACAGATACGATTATAGCATATGCAGGAGGCAAAAGGGCTGAGAGGAAAGGAATACATTCCGGAGGATGCAGCAATCTTAAAAAATGATAAACTTTCTTTCCCCGCTTTCAGCCGGATCAAAATACGGTATAATAGGCCTTGATATGAGAAAACGGTATTTGACACAAGAGGTAAAAAGAATGGTCAGTATTCTTGCATGTTGCGCCAACGGCACGGGAACCAGCCTGATGATGGGTATGACACTGGACAAGATCATCCAGACCCAGGGCTATAAGATCGAAAAGACCGGCCACTGCTCCATTTCCGAAGGCAGGACTGTGGCAGAGAACTATACCATCGTGCTCTGTCCTATGAACTTTGTCAGGATGTTCAGTGAAGCCCAGGAAAAGGGCGTAAAGGTAATAGGACTCAGAAATGTCATGTCCCAGGTGGAGATGAAGGAAAAGCTGGAAAACTGCGGCGTGGATCTGCGTCAGGATTGATCCGGCTTCCGGCAGATGCGTCCCCGGGGACGCACATAGTTAAGAAACGGGAGAGCCTTTTCCGGACTGCGGATTTGCATGTCCGGAAGAGGCTTTCTGCTTTTTTTTCGTGACTGCCTGACAGGGCAGGAGGGAGAGGCTTAAATGTCAGTCAATTTGCACATGCTAAAGAGCAACTGGCGGCATTTGGCTTGCAAACGGGCCTGTTTTCGCATAACATGATAGTAATTCATATCATTTTTTTGCATAAGAAGTATCCCATGCACCCGGCGCCTTAAAACGGCACAGGGTGCTGTCAGACTTGTGCGAAAACAGGGAAAGGAAAAAAGAGTGAGACCCAGAATTACCGGAAAAAAAGTGGCCGCATATCTGCTGCTGATCCTTGCTGTTGTCCTGGGAGTCGGCCTGTTCATCAGTCAGAGCAGAAAGGACAAGGGAAAGGAACTGCAGAAGCCGGTGGCTGAGATACCTGCCCCGGAGCAGAAAGAAGAGGAAACGGAGCCTGCGCCTGCCGAAGCAGAGCCTGAAGAAGAGGAAAAGGAAGAAGAGGCCTCCGAAGAGGAAGAAGAGCCTGAGGACGGGGAAGACCTGACCGAAGAGGCGGCAGAGACCCGGCAGGAGGAAAAGACCGGGACGGAAGAAAAGAATACCGCAGACCAGGCCAGAGAGCGGCAAAACAGCTCCGCCGGCAGGAACCCTTCCCAGACAAACCGGACTTCCCAGGAAGGAAAGACCGGCCAGGGAGGAAATACAAATCAGGGCGGAAATACCGGCCATGAAGAGAACACCCATCAGGAGGGCAGTGGTTCCCAGCAGACCCATGAGGGCTCAGGAAGCGGCAATACGGAGCAGGGACAGGAAACGCCTTCTCATCAGGGCGGATCGGAGAGCACAGATACCCCTTCCGAAGGGGGAAACGGCGGCGGCTCCTCCTCCGGCCAGGAAGAGCATACCGGATCCCAGGAACAGGGTTCCTCCGGCGGATCCCAGGAACAGGGATCATCGGGAGGCCAAAGCTCCTCCGGTGAGAGTTCCTCCGGCGGCGGCTCCTCATCGGGCGGCGGCTCCTCTTCCGGAGGCGGCGGCTCCTCATCGGGCGGCGGATCTTCCGAGTCCGGCGGATCCTCCTCCGGAGGCGGACACCAGGACGATACCGTTCTTCCGGAAGTTCCGTAACAGGCACCATCATAAAACAGCAATGAGCCAGGAAATGCATCCTGGCTCATTTTTTTATCCATTATTTTACGGTTTCGGAGCAGGCCCCGGCCTCACCCTGAAAGAGACCTGGCAGGAGGCTTCTTACTCCACCTTCCAGACTCTGCAGGTGTTGGTGGAAGCGGAGACGCCCAGAGGAAGACCTGCCGCCAGAACGATGATATCGCCGGACTTGACAATGCCTGTGGTCTTGGCTGCGCTGACGGCGGACTTGAAGAGGAGGTCTTCGTTTTCTTCTTCACCGATCCTGACACTGGTGGTGCCGAAGAGCAGGTTCATCTGGCAGGCGGCCCAGGAGGCAGTGGTGCAGGCGATGACAGGAACGGTGGGTTTGTAGCGGGAGATCTTCTGGGCCGTGAAGCCGGACTTTGTGACGCAAACGATGGCGCTGGCGCCCAGTTCGTCCGCCACGGTGCAGCAGGCGTGGGAAACAGCGGAGGTAATGCCCTGCTTGCCGATGGAAGCGCCGATGCGTTTCAGGCGCTCCTGATAGTCGATATCGGCTTCGGCCGCCTCAGCGATCTTGGCCATGGTCTTAACGGCTTCGATGGGATAGGCGCCTGCGGCGGTCTCGCCGGAGAGCATGATGGCTGTGGTGCCGTCATAGATGGCGTTGGCAACGTCCGTGGTCTCGGCTCTGGTGGGCCTGGGATTTTTCATCATGGAATCCAGCATCTGGGTGGCGGTGACCACCTGCTTGCCGCGCATTTCCGCCATGCGGATCATCTTCTTCTGGATGGCGGGGACCTCTTCCAGAGGAACCTCTACGCCCAGGTCGCCTCTGGCCACCATGACGCCGTCTGCCTCTTCCAGGATCTCTTCCAGGTTGCGGACGCCCTGAACGGACTCGATCTTGGCAATGATCTGGATCTTTGAATGGAAGCGGTCCAGGATCTTGCGGATCTCACGGATATCGTCGGCGGTCCTGGTGAAGGAAGCGGCGATGAAGTTGAAGCCGGTCCTGCAGCCGAATTCGATATCGGACAGGTCCTGAGGGCTGATGAAAGGCATGGAAAGGTCGGCGCCGGGAACGTTGACGCCCTTGTGGTTGGAAACAGGGCCGCCGTTGATAACGGTGCAGACGATGTCGGTATCGGTCTTGTCGTCAATGCGCAGTTCGATCAGGCCGTCGTCGATCAGGATGCAGCCGCCGACGGAAACGTCGGAGGGAAGCTGCTTGTAGGTGATGGAGGCCTTTTCCTGGGTGCCCATGATCTCTTCTGTGGTCAGCGTGAATTTCTGACCCTTCTCCAGCATGATCTTGCCGCCTTCGAAGTCTCTGAGACGGATCTCGGGGCCCTTTGTATCCAGGAGGGTCGCAACATTCAGTCCAAGTTCGCTGCGGATCTTGACCACTCTGTCAAATTTTGCCTTATGTTCAGCGTGGGTACCGTGGGAAAAGTTGAATCTTGCTACATTCATGCCGGCCAGCATCAGCTCGCGGAGCTTTTCTTCACTTTCGCTGGCGGGACCGATGGTGCAGATGATTTTTGTTTTACGCATAAATTTTTCTCCTGTCTGTTGAAAAATGTTGACTATATACTAAAGCATTTTCAGTATAACAGGAAATATGCCATAAATATATGGACTGATTTGTGAGGATACAGAAAAAATAACCTTATCTTTTCGTGCAGGATTTTGGAAAGGACTGTGCGGATTGACTCCTCTTTGGTCTTGCCCGGCTGCCCGGCCGGTCTTTTACATATATTCGATCTGGTTTAGCACGAACTCTTTGAAAAGGGGCAGCGTAAAGACCATTTTTCCTCTCGTGCTTCCGTCAACAAGCCCTTTTCTGACCAGCCTCAGCCGGTATTTAGAGAATTCATTGCTGTTCATTCCCGTTTCCGTCCGGATATCCGATACTGTTTCTACATCGGTCTGCGCCATGCAGAGAATGATGTTTCTGTCTTTTGCAGACATCTCGTTCCACAATTTTTCATAAACGAACTCATCCAGATACAGTCTGTATTTGGAGATGACTTTTCTGTAATCGTGGTTTTTTTCTTTGTATGTAAAATATCCCAGCAGCTGAAAAGCAAAAGCA
>CAMOGQ010000124.1 GCA_946614165.1 uncultured Lachnospiraceae bacterium | reverse complement strand
GATTCATCTCGGGACAGATACAGATCAACAATTTCCGAATCATCCATGTACATGTCCTTCTCCTTTCTCTGATAGTAAGGCCTTTCACCTTTATAAGCGGATTTTTCCCTTCAGAGGTTACATAACTTTCTAAAATGTTGTGCAGAAAAAGTATAACATATGCCTTATAAAGAGAAGACAAAACGAATCTGAAGAGGCAGAATAATCAAACCGGAATCATCGATCAGGAAATCCCTCTGATTCCCTTTTGCCCATGTCCTTAAATCTGCCTTCCCTGGCAGAATCTGATAAGCCCCCTGCAAAACATGTCGGTTCTGCAGGGGGCTTATACGTATATTACAAGTCTCTGACCTGCCTGCTGAAGAGCAGAGACAGGGCAGTGGCTGAGAAGCCCAGGGAACAGAAAGCCAAAAGGAGAGTGCAGCCGAAGGATCCAAGGAGCGCCCCTGCCAGGACCGAAGCAATGGGGATCATGCCCTGTGAACCGATGCTGATCAGGCTGTTCACCTTGCTCAGTTTGTCCTTGTCGACCACCCGCATGACTTTTGTAGTGACGGGTATGTTGATTGAGGAAATCAGAAAACCGATGAGTACGCACCCGATGCCAAAAGCGATCAGAAATACGCTGATCCCTGTACCGCGTTCGACAAAGATCCGGTAGCAGACCGTAAGGGAAATGATGACGACGGACACGTAGCAGAGGAGACGGGAAATTTTCCGGCCGCATCTTTCTTCCTGCGGCCTGCCGCTCAGGATCGCCGCACCAAGAAGCGAGCTGATGCCGATGCATACGCTGAACATGGAGGACCAGAGCTCGGGCGTCAGGATCCTGTCAAACAGATAGGACGGCGCACTCGCCAGGTCCGTTTTTATAAAGTAAGGAAGGAAATTCCCGGTCACCGGTGCAAAGAAGAAATTGATGAAAAGGACAGCGGCCAAAAGAGCGAGGATCTCTTTCCTGGTCTTCAGATAAGCAATGCCCTCGCCCATGTCGTGCAGGGCTATCCGGAGCGTAAGCGGTTCCTGGGAAGGCGTGAAATCAAAACAGATCAGCATTTCTGAAATACCCGAGACTATATAACAGACGCCCACAAGGAAAAACAGGACGTGAATCTGCAGTGCGGCGTAGAGAATGCCTGCCAGGATGATCCCCAGGATGCCCTCCAGGGAACTTTTCATGGTGAAATAGGCGTTAGCCTGCTGCAGTTTGCTCTCCTCGACGATGTGCGGGAAGAGGGCGCCTGCTGCGGGGTTGAAAATGCCGCTGACTGCATTGCCCAGGATTCCGAAAACAAAGAGAATAAGGATGTGGGCATGGGGCTCGGAATAATGAAGCATGAGAACAGTGGCCAGGATGATCAGGCCTCCCTTCACAAAGTCGCAGATGTACATGATCCTGGCTTTGCTTTTTCTGTCGCCGAGCACTCCTCCCACCGGGGTGAAGACCAGCATCGCGGCACTGCAGAGAGCCAGGTACAACCCCTGCAGGAAGGCGCTGTTGCCGCTGACCTCGAGGATGTAGAAGCTCACCGCGAAACTGTACAGGATCGCTCCGAGTTCGGATACCAACGCGCCCATAAAGACAAGCCGGAAGTTCCGGTTTCGGAAAACATTGTCATTTTTCATTTTCTGCTGCCTCATTCCACTGCCTGGCGAATTCCTGATCATTCAGAAGGCTGATCAGGCTGGAAATACTTTCCGAGGCGGTAGTGCCAAGTATATCAAAGACGGCGGACTGATCCATGTTCTCCGCAAAACGCATTGGTTTCAGGCTGTAATCAGGCATGAGATCGAAATGAGCCGCCATGGTATGCGCTTTCTTCATTGAACCCATTGATTCTTCCTGCATACCAAGTCTGGCCTGGACATAAGAGAGCAGAACCAGCATTTCCGCATGTATTTTTTCCAGGTAATCCGATTTGTCGTCCGATTTCAGTCCGGACAGGAGATCTGTGCCCCAGGAAAGAATGTCCAGGGCGTAAGACCAGTCTTTTCTGGAACGGTACAGGAACACATACCCGAGAATGGCGGTGAAGAGGCCGGATACTCCGTAGACCAGCGCTTCAGATAAAAAGGGAGCGGCTTCTTCCGGAGCGTTCCCGTAGATTGACAGAAATGCCCCGATACTGCCGCTGAAAATGCCTCCGGCGTTGTTTTCTTTCAGCAGCTTAATACTTTTCTCTTTTTCGCCCAGCAGGTGCCAGATGACCGACTGGTCTCCGCATATGGTAGTCTCGCTGATGCGCGGATCTTCATTTTGCGAAAGCAGCACCTTTGACTGTTCGAACAGTTCCAGCGCCCGTCTGAGCTGCTGCGGGTTATGACTGCCGGCGCCGTAAACGCTGAAGACTTGTGCACATCCGTATACGGCACGAAAAGAATGAGGGTATTTGCAAAGCAGCATTTCCGCTTCGGAAATTGCTGCCGGATCATAAGTCTGGCAATATGCGTTGATTCGTTCCATGGAAGATTCCAGACGGTTGTCTCTGATTCTGTATCCCAGCAGAACATCCACAGAAGTATCAAAGAAATCTGCGATTTTCACGAGCAGGTTCAGTTCGGGCTGAGACTGACCGGATTCCCATTTGTAGACTGCTCCTACAGTCACACCCAGCGCTTCCGCCAGTTTTTCCTGTGTCAGCTTTCGCTGCTTGCGAAAAGAGCGTATATTTTCAGAAAGTGACAGTTTCATCTGCATGTCCTCCTTTGCTGTTTTTCTGTATTCATTATAACTGGCAGAAAATGCGGATTGAAGTTACTGCTGATACTAAAATATTATAAAATATTATACTGACAGTATGGGTTACAGGGCAGAAGGCACTGAAACGAAAAAACAGCAGGGATCGCTCACTGACGGACAATACCTTTTGCTTTGAACTGACCAGTATAACCACATGGGTTAGAGGAATGCTGATGACGAATAAGCGGCAAGTTGCTACAATTGGATTATGCAGGATAAAAATAATAAGAGCTCCTGTGATCGGTGACTGAAGGAGAGGATAAGAAAATGATCAGAAATCTGAAGACAGATGAAGAAGGATGGTTCACGACAGGGACATTTGAATCCAAAGTCTTTTTACCGGGAGAAATGAGCATCATGATTTTTACAGATGACGGCGCAGGCCCGGAAGATGCGGCAAGGTGCATAGAACACTTCAACAGCCTTGATGAAAAGCCTGAAATCATTGCATCCATCGAAAAACGTCTGGAGAAATTCTTTCTGTACATGTACGAGGAATGGGCTGCCCTGTCAGACTTTGAATTCTATGCCCGGCTGGTCGAGTCTCTGAAAGATGTCAGGGAAGGATATGAAAACGGCAGAAAATTGAGTTCTTATCTTTCCGGACCGGGGATGAACGTCTATCTTCAGCAGAACGGTGATGTTGGATACGGCATAGAATGTGAATGCCCATGGGAACCGGAGCATAAATGCCTGATCCTTATCAGAAACGATGAGTGTGTTTACGTCGGTCCTTCAGATATGCTGGATCCGTGGGATGAAGAGTATCTTCACTGCGTATGGGATGATTAAGATTTTCCGGAAGGTTCACATATCCTGAGATACCTCTGAATCGGTGTTTGTCGGGCTTTCACCAAATCGGGAATTATCCGCATGATGGGCTTGAAGTGTTGAGGACACTTTGCAGAATGATACATATCTGTATCAGGAGGTGTTTATGGCGCTTGCCGATTTTATTAATAACAAACCTGTCATTGAAACAAACCGGTTGATTCTCAGGCCAATGATTGTTTCAGATGTTTCAGCACTGAAGAAATGGATGCCGGACAAATCAATATATACCTATTGGGGTAAAGGCCCAAGTAAGGCTGAAATGAATCCGGAGCTTCTATTTGAGAAACCGGAAAGACCGACAAAGAGTTTTCATCTGGGAATCGCTGAGAAAAACAGCAATGAAGTAATCGGTGATCTATGGGTTTATCTGATTGAAAATGACCGAATGGCCCAGGTTGCGGTCAGACTATCTAAAGAGAAACATGGCAGGGGTTATGGATCAGAGGCTTTGTCAGCTATGACAAGATTCTGTTTCGAGAATACGGAACTGCAACGGCTGTGGACACAGGTTGACGTCAGAAATACCGATTCAGCCAAAATGCTGGAAAAATGCGGATATTCGAAAGAAGGACTAATCAGACAGGGCAAAATGGTAAATACCTGGTGTGACTACTACATATATGGAATCTTGGCTTCCGATATCCAGCAACATACAAATTCCCTTTTATCGGCAAACCGGACTATTGGAACAAGCAAATAATATTTCTTAGGAGGCAATCGGATGAAATCACTTTTAATTAAGGACACTACCCGTAAAGAACGGGAACAGATCGTTGCGGATTCGATTGGGAATATCGATGGAGCCTGTGATGGCTGTGCAGCGGGGCTTGCGGAGATGTATCAGGAATATATTGACGGAAAAAGAGAGATCCGTGATATCAACATGGAATTCAGTGCCCGATATGTAGTCGGGACAGGTATGCCCGAGAAAGGCGAATGCGGATACGTAATGTAAGAGGAAAGTGGTGCATGGGGAGATGCTTTCATGGCCGGACTTTTATTGACACGTGTCAAAGTGTACCAGAGAATCGCTCCTCATTGCATATGGAGGTATGAAGTATGGACAGACCACAGGAATTAAAGAAGAACTTGGGATTTATGACAGCAACCTCGATTGTTGTGGGCTGTGTTATTGGGGCAGGGGTCTTTTTCAAGCCTTATGCGATCTACCGGGCAACCGGCGGAGCTCCGGGCATGGGGATCCTCTCCTGGATCGTCGGCGGGCTGGTCAGTCTGTTTGCGGCGCTTACTTTTGCGGAAGTGGCCGTCCTTATCCCCAAGACCGGAGGCATGGTCGCATACTTGAGCGACGCATACGATGAACGCCTGGGCTTCCTGGCAGGATGGATGCAGGTGATCGTTTTCTATCCGGCTTTTCTGGCAGGCTATGGAGTTAAAGTGGGGTCCGAGCTGAGTGAGTGGATCGGTGAACGGTATGCACTCCCGGTTGGGCTCATAGTTATTATTCTGCTAGTGGCTCTTAACTGCAGGGGATCGCGAACTGCCGGCGGGATGCAGGTCATCTCCACGGCCTGCAAACTGATTCCGCTGATCCTTCTGATAATCTTCGGTTTTATCAGAGGAAAAGCCGGAGGACCTGTCCTCTTTCCAATGGTGGGAGAGGGTAAGAACGTATTTGGCGTGCTAGGCTCCACGCTGCTGGCAGTGTTGTTTGCCTTTGAAGGATGGACCAACGTAGGAACGATTGCAGGAGAGATGAAAAATCCGGGACGGGACCTGCCCCGCGCCATCGTCAGCGGTGTGGCTATCATTATGGCCGTCTATCTGGTAATCAATATTGCCTACCTCCAGGTTATCCCGGCTAATGAACTTATGAATCTGGAGTCTCCGGCCACAGCTGTCGCGACCAGGATTTTCGGAGACGGCGGCGGCCTGCTGATCAAGATCGGCATCATCGTTTCGGTGATCGGAGCGGGCAACGGATTCCTGATGTCCGGTTCCCGTGTAGCATATCAGCTCGCCGTAGGTAAGACCCTGCCGGGCAGCAAAGTTCTTGGCAGGCTCAACACAAACCATGTGCCTGCAAACGCAACTATCCTGATCGGCTTTCTTGCCTGTCTGTACTCCCTCAGCGGGGAATTCGACCTGCTGACAGATCTGGGCGTATTTTCATGCTGGATTTTCTATACGCTGACATTTGCCTGTGTTATCCGTCTGCGCCATATTCACCCTGAATGGGAGCGAAAGTACAAGGTACCGCTTTACCCGATCATCCCGGCGCTGGCGATTTTCAGCGGGCTGTTCGTGATCTTCAGCCAGATATTCCTATCCGGTACACGGGCAAGGATCATGGCGGTCTGCAGCGTTGGGATCACATTAGTTGGACTGCCGGTCTACTATGCTGTCAGAAGGCACAGGTAATATGTGCGGGTGTGTAATGGAACGTCATGAGATGTGCCATGTGTTTTAAGAAGGCGTGCCGGGATGCATGACCCGAGGATTTTCGCTGATCCACTTTTACCGGTCTTTTATTCACACAGCCCAGAACGCGGGGGACAGGTAGTGTTCCGCTATGGTGTGGAACTCATATAGAAGGCGGCCGATGGATGTGCCGGCAAAATCCGGTTTTCCGGTGGTGACAGATTTCAGAAGGTGGAATATGCAGCCGAGAGTCATAGATGATGAGATAACCCTGATCCCATATTATCCCTGTCCGGAAATCAGCCTTGCCTGGTACCAGGACCCGGAACTCTGCAGACAGGTGGACAACATAGACCACGTGTATACGCCTGAAATGCTTAACGGTATGTATGCATATCTGAGCACCCACGGAGACTGCTACTATATTGAGTACTGCGGCTGTATGGTGGGAGATGTTTCCCTTCGCAACAATGCGGAAATCAGTATCGTGATTTGCAGAGAGTTTCAGAACCTGCATATAGGAAGAAGATGTGTCAGAGATATGATCGCTCTGGCCGGAGAAAAGGGAATGAAGGAAGTGAAGGCAAACATCTATTCCTTCAATACACAGAGCAGAAAGATGTTTGAGAGAGCCGGATTCCGGCCTGTATCCGAGGAATGGTATGTATTTGACATAAAGACATAACAAGCCGTGAGAGCAAGGCTGTGACATTGTTAAGAAAATCAAAGATCCGCAGGAACGGGGCACCGCAGGAGAATTCCTGCGGTGTATTTTTATGGGATTATGTACGGAATCCTGTTAAAATAGATGCAGTGAGGCAGGGGCTGCAGAAGTTTTTTTTCTGCACTCATGGCCGCTTTAAAGCTGATTTGGAAAGTACAGAAAGGAAAGAGGGAAGGGGTCAGATGTATACTTACGATGCGAAAGAGGTCTGCTTCTACAGGGACGGCATGAAAATATACGGCAAACTATTCCTGCCGGACAGAAAGGGACCGCTTCCCCTAGTCATAATGGAACACGGTTTTGGCGGAAACCTTACCGGCATGGAAATTTATGCAGAGAAATTTACTGAAAACGGTTTTGCTGTCTATGCCTTTGATTTCATCGGAGGCGGCGTAGAGAGCAAAAGCGACGGAAAGATGACGGAGATGTCTGTTTTGACAGAGGCCGCTGATCTGAATACGGTCATCGACGGCCTGAAAGAGACTGGTCTATTTGATCCGGAGAACATTTTCCTTTTCGGTGGAAGCCAGGGCGGTTTTGTCGCTACCTATGTGGCTTCGCACAGGAGCGGGGATATAAGGGCTCTGGTGGTATTATATCCGGCGTATGTGCTGCAGGACGATACATTGAAACGAACCCCGGATCCTAAAAATATACCTGAGACCATAAACGTTATGGGACTGACAATAGGGCAGATCTATAATGTCGATGCCATGTCCTTTGATATTTACGACCATATGCAGAATTATACCGGAAATGTCCTGATCATTCACGGAACTGCCGATGAAATCGTTCCTCTTGACTATTCCGAACGTGCGGCGCGTACTTTCCCGTCTGCCCGGCTTGTAACGATCAAAGGGGGCGGACACGGGTTTGACGAAGAGGATGCATACACCGCAGCAGACCTGGCTGTCCATTTTGTCAGGGAAAACCTTTATACGGCGCCGTCTCAGGAAACCGAGTAAGAAGGAACGGCTCTCTGCCCGATCATTCTTCTGCCATCGGCCGTAAGAAGGAAAAGGTGGAACAGACTTTATAAATCCGGGAAAGAGAGGAAGGAACGGAGGGGAGAGCAAAGTGAAGGAATCGGAACTGTATAAGGAACTGGGGATCCTGACCAGAAACAGGGACCGGTGGAAGGATAGTATTCCATATCTTTCTTCGCTCCTTTCCCACGAATCCGTAAAGATCAGGGCAAAGGCCATTTGGCTTCTGGGGGAGGCAGGCCTTTCCTTTCCGGAGTCTGTGACAGAATCGGTGCCGCTCATCTCTTCCTTTCTGGAAAGTCCGGTGCCGCTTCTCAGAGAACGTGCAGTGGGAGCTCTGGGAAGGATCGGAAGGGGAAGATTTGAGCTGATCGAACCCTGCTGGACTGATCTTTTTCCTCTGGCCGGCGATCCGGACCCTAAAGTCAGACTGAGTTTTATATGGGCTTCGGAAAATATAGCGGCTAATACCCCGGATATTTATGAACAGCATATGGCTGTCTTTGAAAAGCTCCTTCACGATGAAAATGACAGGGTACGGATGGAAGCGCCGGAGATATTCCGCGTTCTGGGAAGCCGAAGGCCGGACTTTGTAAAGCCCTTTATGGATCAGCTGAGAATCCTGTCGGAAACAGAAGCCCATCCTGTGGTAAGGATCCACTGCATGGGAGCTCTGAAGGCGGCGTCAAAACAGATCTGAATAAGAGTCTGGAATCGGGCTGTATCACTCAACGAAAGGAAAAAATATGAAAGTCAGAATCGCCCTCCTGCAGCTGATGCCGGAAAAAGATCTCCGGGGGCAGCTGGAAAAGGGGATCGCAGCCTGCCAGAGAGCCAGGGAAATGGGAGCTGACATTGCCCTGTTTCCGGAAATGTGGAGCGATGGATATGCCATCCCCCAGGACCCTGATGTGCTGGACGCCCTCTCTGTGGAAGAGGACAGCGCATTTGTCAGTGCCTTCGGAAAAGAAGCCGCAAGGCTGCAGATGGCCATTGGCATCACGTTTCTGGAAAAGCACCGGCCAAAGCCCCTCAATTCCATGATCCTTTTCGACAGGCAGGGCAGCATACGGCTGCACTACTCCAAGGTCCATACCTGCGACTTCGATCAGGAAAAGGCCCTGTCGCACGGGGATGACTTCCATGTATGTGAACTGGATCTGGGGAAAGGAAAAGTTATGACCGGCGCTATGATCTGCTTTGACAGAGAGTTTCCCGAAAGCGCCAGGATACTTATGCTGAAGGGAGCGGAGATCGTTCTGGCCCCCAATGCCTGCCCCATGGAGATCAACCGGCTCTCTGCCCTCAGGACCAGGGCCTATGAAAATAAGCTGGCTGTCTGTACCTGCAATTATCCCAAAGGACAGCCAGACTGCAACGGGCACTCCACTGTCTTTGACGGGGTCGCATGGCTGGAAGACGAGGACGGTGTTAGGGACATGTGCATCCTTGAAGCTCCGGAAGAAGAGGGGATTTATCTTGCGGAGATAGATATGGATATGCTGCGGCATTACCGTGAAAGAGAAGTCATGGGAAGCAGATACCGCCGTCCGGACAGGTACGGGATACTGACTGAA
>CAMOGQ010000123.1 GCA_946614165.1 uncultured Lachnospiraceae bacterium | reverse complement strand
AGATGTAATAAGAGAGATTTATAAAATGAGGGGCGGTAAGGTCGTGAACAGTAACAAAAAAGCCGCGTTTATACAATTTTGCCCAATAGTACAGTTAAAAGATTTGAAATAATTCAATATAATCATATTGTGCCAACGTAGGTTTTACTTCAGTACAGGACCGGGGATCCGGCCCGGGAGCTTCTGAAAGCGCGGCTCTGCCGGAAACGGAAAGGTTTTTTGCAAAGCAGCCGATTTCAGAAGAAATCATCAACATCGCTCTTGGCAGAGCGGAAAGGAGTACGATTGTGAAAAAGATAACCAAACAGCTTATCGCAATCTTACTGGCAATGTTTCTGCTGACCACATCTGTGCCTGCTTCGGTATATGCGGCATCCCCTGATACAGGATCGGAGGAGTCCGCTGCTGCTGCGGCTGTTGAAGAGGAAAGCGGTGAAAGCCAGGAAGAGGCAGTTCAGGCAGCAAAGCCTGCGGAAAATGCGGTCGAAGCGGAAAAGCCCGCAGAAGATGCGGACGAGACTGCAAAGCCTGCGGAAGTGAAGAGCGCACCTGCAGAGGATATACCTGCAGATGCTCCGGAGAGCGGAAACAAGGCTGCTTCCGGTCCGGATGAGCAGCAGAAACAGAAGCCTGAAGAAGATGCGCCCGCTGCTGCTACTGCTTCATACGAATCTGCTGAAAAGACGGAAGTTACTGTTTCTGCAGTCAAGAAGGGCAATTCTTACGTGTTTGAAGCGGAGCTGTCCGAAGTGAGGGTTAAAGCTGTCGTCGGCAGCCAGTATGCGAATAAAAATGCTGTGATGAAGGCGCAGGTCTTCGATGCATCTGCCTTTCAGGCGGCAGTTCTGCAGGGTAAATATGGCAAGCTCATTGATTCAGTATCCGGCGTAAAGCTCAGCTTTCTGAATAAGAATGGCAAGACTTTAAACGTCAAAGCCGATATTACCCTGGCATCCAAAAAAACAGGGTCTGCTCAGTATGTCCTTTATCAGACATCCGGAAAGAACTCTGTAAAAGAACTTGCTTCCGCAAAATCTGCGGCTGTTACAGTGAAAAAAACAGCGGCAGTCAGTTTTGCTCTGGCAGGTCTCAGTGATGACGGCATTGCCAGGATCCAAGGCGTGACCAAGAAAGGAACAACCACCTTTACCCTTAATAAAGAAGGTGTACAAGTGACTGTAAAGACCCCCGCCGCTTCTTTCCCGGCAAAGACCTGGATGGAACTGAAGGCGGCCGATACTGCCCGTATGGAAGAAGCTGCCAGAAAGCTGCTCGGCACAGGCAAAAATGCTGCTGTCCAGGGGACTGTGACATTCTCCTTCCATACACCTGCAGGGAAGGAAATCAAGCCCGGGAAGGAACTGACTGTGACCATCAGCCTTCCTATGGACAAAGCGGCCGACTATGCACTCGTCAGGATCGAGAAAGACGGCGCAGCAGCCCTGATTAATAAAGCTGCCTTTAACGGAACCGGGGTGAAGTTTACCACAAAAGTCCCTGCTTCCTACGGTATCGTGGAAGTTTCAGAGGATAAACCTTATGAAACTGAGTTCGGTGACAGTACATTCACTGTGAATGCACCGGAAGGGGCCTTTGCAGCCGGTACTCAGATACAGGTAAGCGGTGAATCTGACGTCAATGTAATAAAAAATGCACTCACTGTTCTGGACCAGAATAAGTCTTATTCTTTCAAGGCCATGGATATCTCCTTTGACCTGAACGGCAGGGAAGTGGAGCCTGCAGAAGGAAAAGAAGTGGAAGTCATCTGGGAAGATGATTTCATTACATCCGGCTCCAAGATCATTCATATAAAGGACGATGGTTCAGCCGAGCTGATCCGTAATGCTGTCTGCACAAAGGGTAAGGCTGTCTTTACGGCAAAGTCCTTCTCCACTTATGTAACAGCCAGGCTGGAAACCTTCAAGATCGGAGATAAGGTCGTCTTTACGCCCCAATCCCTGAACGACAAGGTAGCGAATGAATTAGGCGGTAAGAATTTCGTGATGACTTCCGGTCTTCTGGAAGAGACGCATCCGGAATTTGAGGATTATACTTATGTGAATGCCACCTATGCCAAGGATGGCAATGAGAGCGATGACCCTGTCGTCTATCTGGGATCCTTCGATTATATCGAATATGATGACAACGGGAACGAGATTGGGAGGACCAACAAGATCTATTTCCGTACCAAGAAGTCCATAAATGATTCGGACCTGATCGTTACCCTGGCGGACGAAGAAACCATCCATTTGAATTATGAGTCGACGCCCTATAATGTGACATATGTTGTCCGTTATAACGGAACGAATTACACGATCGGTCAGGATGCGCTTCCGGCAGACCTGAGCGGGCTTGTGGTGACCGGACCTTCTTCGGTAGCGGAAGGCAAAGTCTATGAAGGTGATAAAGGCGTTAAAGTCAGCCTTCCCCGCGGCTACTCCGCAACTGTAAGGATGAGCCATGAGAATCAGAATCAGTCTCCTTCCCTGGGAGCGGGTTCGGAACCTACTTATTCCTGTACTGACGGATGGACCGTAACTCCCGATACCAATACCTTTACGATTGACGGTGTTTACACGATCCGGAATGTTACATCAGACATAACCGTTACGGTAAATCTGTCCAAGAGGTCTTCTTATGCTTTCAGTGCGGTACCGGCTTTCAGTACAGCTTATTTCGGCGGGCGGCAGGGCGACGTCGTTCGTTATTCAACAGATCGCAATAACCCTCTCACAAATACCTTTACCGGGAACACATTTACGTTCACCTTCACGACGCGGGCTGTAACAACCAATCGGTATCAGTGGATCCTGGACTCCTTCAACATCAACAAGGAGACAATAAATGTTCCTTATGTTAATGCGACTACCACAACCGCACAAGCTGTAACGGAACTTAAATCCGGCACGGTCGTGACATTGAGCGCCCGGTTCAACCAGGCGACTTCGCCTACCAGAACATATACTGTAACCGTAACCAACTGTTACGAGAACATCACCATCACAGGCGGCAACCTGCACGGTGCAGGCGACCATAATGAATGGGTCGTTCAGGAAACCAAGAACCTGGCCAAGTTCGATTATATGGCAGACGAATGGCTTCCCCTTACGCCCGGCGAGCCCATGACATATGCCATGCAAGGCACAAGTTACAAGACCAGGGTCATCCGCTTCAAAGTAAAGGACGGATATGTCAATCCGCAGGTGAAATACATTACTCAGAATAACCAAGATCAGTATACAAGAGTCGGGGATTTAACGCTTTCTTCCAGCGCTCATGAGCTTTATCATCTGGTCGCTTCGCAGCCTGATCCAGATGGTTACTTCTATTTCCACCTGAAAGGCAGTATTTCCGACCCAGGTCTTCTGAGCGTACGTGCTGAACTGGCCCGCTACGGCGTAAGCTATTCGGCAGGATCCGTTTCCGGATCAGATTCCTTCAATCCCGTCGTTCCCGACTATGATTACGGCGGATATTACGGTGACGGAACTCTGAAGGGCTATAACATCGAAGACAATGAATTTGTCATCCTGGCTGATTCCGCCCCTGTAGATCAGGATAATCATTACATTTTCATGTACTACACTGTGGATGGCGGCGATCAAACTAAACATTATGCTCCCAGCCAGAAAATCCCGCTTGCCGATCTGGCACCGTATGCTGCGTATGATCCGAACAGGGGAGAGTATGTGATTCCTGTTACTGCACACTGGGAAAAGAAAACGGCCGTAACACCCATCAACATGACAGTCGATATTTATCTGGATGATGTAAAGGCAGATACGGTCGTTACCGTAGTACCGCAGCACTCTTCGATTTATGTGGATATCGACTCCAAGACCATGGTCAACTTTATGGAAGGCTACAACTGGCAGCTTTTCTTTGACGAAATGGATTCCGAGCCTTTCATAGACGATATAACTGAGGAGAATTCTCACGTAAATCTTTATCTCTACAGTAAGTTTTATGTATATCATTCCGCGACTGGAACGCTGAAGCTCCACACCACCAAGGAAATGGAGACAATAAGCGGCAATACCAGAAGCATCGGCACCCTGGATATCACAAATCTTGTGACAGACGGCTATTACTACGGCGGTTATTACAAGGATTATCTGGGAGCTCATGAGGGAAATACCGCATCGGGCACCAACCTGGTAAAGGCGGCTGCAGATGACCACAATGAAAACGGTACCCTTACAGCTGCCGAGATCGACACCCTTTCAGGTAAAGGTGCTGTTACGATCGCAACCAATCTTGGAACTAAATATGATCCTTTAGCACACAACGAACAGATCGCATACTGGAAGTACGGCAGCGTCTTTAAAACGGCTAAAATTGCCTGCAGCTCCTCCTGGTGCGGTGACAGAGGTCCGGATACAACCGCTCTCAGCACAGGCGGAAAGGGAACACAGCTTGCCGTGGCAAGAGCAGCCATTTACTACCTGCATGAAGTGCCTTCGGATTATTTGGCAACGCCCAAACTGGCCGTCGTCAGAGAGAACTATGGAGCCGGCGGTATTACGAATATCAATATCCTGTCCTGCACCGATATCTCGGTCTTCAAACGGGGCGGCATCAAAATCGATGAAACGGATATAGTCGGTACCTTTGCCAAGACCTTTACCATGACAAGATACAAGGAAGGGGAAGGGACCTATACGGAAGAATATACCGACAATTCTCTCGGCATGTATAAGGTTCCCGGATATCTGACCGTGACCAAGGGAGCATCCCTTGTGAGCGGCGGCACCTTCACTCTTGATCCTTTCTGGATCACCTATGACGAAGTGACGATCCATGGTTCCGACCTGCAGAACAGCGGACATGTCCGTACGGTCATAGTAAGCGGCAACACCGTAAAATAAGAAGTTCTCCAGGAGAAGGCCATTGATCCTCATATGGCCTTCTCCTGAAAGGAGACAGTGAATGAATAAAAAAATAATTCTGATCGTATTCTGCGTCCTGGGCCTGGCAGTGGGATTTCTGTTCTTTTTTGGGAACAGAGGTGCCAAAGAGGGTCCTGAGAGCGGGGAGATGGCAGCGACAGAAGATCCGGCAGCAGTACAGGAGCCGGCGGCAGAAGCAGAGTCAGCAGATGCGGAGGAAGAGACCGTCGCTGCTCCCGAAGAGGAAACGGAGCCGGAGGTCGAAGAATCCTATACTGACCGTTCGGACAAAAAGGACGAAGCGGTAGGGGACATCCCGGCTGCTGTGGACAATTACGAAGTACAGATCAATGAAAATGAATCTATTGAGATCAAATGACAGGCAAGAGGGTTTGAATCATGGCAAAACAGGTATTTTATATTATTTCGGATGCCCAGGCCGGGATCCTGGATGCATTAGGCTTAGGCAGTTATTATCACACGCGGAGCGGAAAAAAATATGTGAATGATTTCCAGGACGTTATAGACGCGATTTATGGTGCCATAGAAGCAGACGGGGACGTTACAGAAAACGAAGAAGCACAGCTCGAAGCTTTTATGGACGGGGGCTTTAACGAAGTCTACTGGTCCACCGACGCCGGAAACATCCACTGACAGAAAATGACACATGTGACTGAAAGGTATGGAATCTCTGAGCAGACTCTGTACCTTTTTGTTCGTCTTATGAAGGCTGCGGAGATATTTAAGATGCATTCAGATAAGGGTCCCTTCGGGGGACTTTGGAGAGCCCGACTGGGGGATTTCGTGTTTTCATACCGCTTTTTTTATCCGGAGACGGCAGGCTATCTGTCCGGGATCCTGACAGGACAGGAAACGGCCTGTGAGGGTCCATGCGTGGCGGTGGACACACGAGATCTGGCACTTTGGGAGGAAAAAGAAGGGAAGGCTGGTCCTTTTGCGGAATTCTGCCTGGCCTGCATGCCCACTTCGGAGCTTCTGCTGGGGCACGACGCCTGCATCTTTCATGCAGCTGCCCTTCGGAGAAAAGACAGGGCCTGGCTGATCGCGGCAGGGAGCGGAGTCGGCAAGACCACCCACTGCAGAAGCCTTCTGTCCCTGTGGCCGGAGGAATTTTCCGTTATTAACGGAGATAAGCCCCTTCTGAAGGCCTGCCCGGACGAAACGGTCATGGTCTGTCCTTCTCCCTGGAACGGAAAGGAAGGAATGAAGGGGGCAGAAGAGGCGCCGCTTTCAGGAATCTTTCTCCTGAGCAGAGGGGAAGAGAACCGGGTGGTACGTTTGAAGAAGGAGGATGCTGCCGCCAGTATCTTTCTGTCAATCTTTCAGTCAGGCAGAGATAAGGAAAGCATTGTTCTGGCAGCAAAAATGGCCGAAGGGATCCTCGAATCCTGTCCAGTCTGGCTCCTGACCAGCCGGGATATTCCGGCTTCTGCTTACCTTGCTTATGAATGCATCTCAGAGGAGGAACATACCATATGACATACAGGATCAGACCCGGGATCGTACTGATCAATATATGTGGGCAGAACCTGCTGGCCGCCACCCGGCCTGTCTGGGAGCAGTGTCCCAGAGTCAGAAAGATTCCGAGGCTCTGGGCGGCCTGCTGGAAGATCATGGAGGACGGAAAGACCGATCAGGATGTGATAGAAGCCTTTGCAGGACTTTTACAAAAAAAGCCGGAGGAGATCCGGCCCCGTTTCGAAAGCATCTTTCAGACGCTGGAAAAAGAGGGCTATCTGATCTGCGAAGACATAGACAGTAAGAAAGAAACACAGGAGACAATATCGTGACAAAGACCCGGGAAGCATTTCTGAAAATTGTATCCTGTGCCCTTATAAACAGTCCCTGGAAGATGGAGGGCTCCGTAGACCTGGAGGAGCTGCTGGTCCTTTCGCAGGAGCAGGGGATGCTGCCCCTGGTTTTGGATACTCTCTGCCGCCAGGGGCTGGAAAAACAGCTGCCTGCTGAAAGACAGACTTACTGGCAGGATATGGCTCTTAAGCTTTCCATACGGTCCATTATCCAGACCAATGAGCTTCTGGGTCTTTTGATCCGGGCGGAAAGAGAGGGGCTTGTCTGCATTGTCATAAAAGGAATTCTCTTGAGGGATCTCTATCTTTATCCCATGCTGCGCCCGTCAGTAGATGAAGATCTCCTGATCCGACCGGAGGATGCCGGAAAGTGGCACAGCTTCCTTACCAGGGAGGGCTTCCGGGCAGATACAGAAATAAAAGAAGAAGATATGCCCTTTGAAACTTCCTATCATAAGAAGCATTCTCCTTCCTATCTGGAACTTCATACCGGCCTGTTCGATCCTGCCTCTCCTGTTTTCGGGAAGATGAACGGACTCTTTGGCAATGTATGGGAAGATGCTGTCCGGATCCGGATGGAAGACTGTGAATTTATGATGCCGGATCCCACCGACCACCTGCTCTATCTGATCCTGCATGCCTTCAAGCATTTCCTCTACAGCGGGACCGGGATCCGGCCCCTGTGTGACATAGGCATGTTTGCAGAACGCTATGAAGAAGCCATTGACTGGCACAGGATAAGGCAGAGCCTTGAGAAGGCCCATGCCTTTGTCTTTGCCTGTGCGCTGTTCAGGGTCCTGGCTCTTTATCTTTTGCCGGATGCCGGTTTCTACAGGAGACTGAAGGACTGGGAGCTTGAAAAAACAGATCCGGAGCCTATTTTAGAAGATATGCTGGAGGGAGGACTACACGGAGCTTCTTCCACTACAAGACTTCACAGTGCCGGAATTACGCTCCGTGCCGTGGAAAACGACAGGCAGGGCAGGAAACGCAGTCAGTCGCTTCTGCCGGTTCTTTTTCCTCCTGTCAAATCCCTGGCGTCCCGCTATCCTTATCTGAAAAAGGTCCCTGCTCTGCTTCCTCTGGCCTGGGTGCAGCGCATCGGCCGCTATGCTGCAGAAGTTTCGTCTGAACAGGATCCCCTTGGCTCTGGGGAAAGCCTCAGCCTTGGCAGGAAAAGAATACGCCTCCTGCGGTACTATAAGGTCATAGGGGATGATTACCGGAATAATGCCTGATGATCTGCCAGAAGCCGTTTCAGGCTTCATGCACAATCAGGCGGTTTTGTGCCCTGAGAAGCGGAGGAAAAAAGTGCTTTGTGATTTCCCGGGCGGATCGCCGCTTTGACCTGCAAAGATGAGGACTTGATCGCCCTTGGCCCGATTCATTCCCGGAATCAGATCCTCTCTGCACAGAATATGAATATCTATATGCATCACTGCTGTAAAAACTTGTTCTGCGGCCTGTTCTATCATGAGGAACAGGTCGTTTTCCTTCGGGATAAAAACATGGCAGGCTTGTGCGTGCTTCATTCCTGCCCTGCACCGTCGGGCAGTATTTGTAAATGTAAGCCGGGTAAGAGCAATATAATGTGTGGATACAGTTAAGCTTTGCGGCCGGGTTTAACAGAGGCCCGGCCTACGGCATCCGGATGACAGTTCATCTGACCATGGAAGGTGATGATCCGGCTTTGATGTATCGGTATTTCTTTTTTATCAGAAGGCTGTCAAGGTGCTGCCAGGATATTTTCCGGACAGCGGCAGATATCCAGCCGGTTCGCTCTTGCAGTCTGACAGATTAAGTATGCTGCTGTACCTGGCCACGCTCCTTCGGCGGTGTCTATATATATCAGGGTCTCCTTACAATACAGAAGGGATAGCTGCTCTGACGGACTTTTGACTGATCATGGGCCAGCAAGGTTTGCTGTCCGATCGTTGAAACCTCCGGAAGGAATGGCGCATGTTCCTGGTGCTGTTTTCAGTATTTTAGGCAAGGGTCATGGAATATCCTGATGGGACAGGAGGGGCCTTTGCTGAAAAGTTTATGCACGGGACACAGAGCAGCCAGAATGGGAAAAGGCTTCCCTGCTGAAGGACATACACGGTCCCGATTTCGGATGTATAGCCTTACCACAGGCCTGATCCGAAGCTGCCTTTTCCTGCCTGATAAATGAAGGAAACCATCCGGCTTAGCAGACTTTTGGGACCAGGTCCCGATCTGCAGATAAAGCCTTGGAGCAATGCCGCCTGGAATACGGGCCTTAAATACGGCGCTGCACGTCTTTCGATTGCGAAATATCTTGGTGACGGGGAAATCTCTGATAAACACCATAGGGCGTATTCCGCCGCCGCCCCTAAAAGCAAGCTGGATGCTGAATTTACCTTTTGACAAAGGTCACTTCATAACAGCTCTGGAAGCGAAAAATGATTCCAAACTGGATAAAAAGATACATTTTTAAGTCTTGGAGTTCCTGGCCAACAGGATATATATCCTTAATCCTAAATTCACGGGTATATTTTCTAACTACTTTTTGCCTCTGATGCCGATG
>CAMOGQ010000122.1 GCA_946614165.1 uncultured Lachnospiraceae bacterium | reverse complement strand
CGGGCCCCAACGCCCTCTGCGGCTTCTGCCTGACCGCGCCCAGGATCGTCCGCTGCCATTTCGGGAGCGAAGCCAATCAGATCGGAGCCCTTTATCTTTACCTGGAGGCGGAAGGAAAGCCTTTGTCCTGATCCCCGGGAAGGGATCAGAAGATAATGAACGGATCTTCTCCTTCCTGCTTTGAACTTTCCTGTGACCTGCCTGCCGGCGTCTGCCCGCAGGCAGTTTTTTTCTCTTCAGATTCTCCGGGGACCAGGGCGTAGCAGATGCGGCCCAGGGAGCGGCTGTAAAAATAAACGTTGTCGGAGAGCCTGTCTTCAGGGGAGACCTGTTCGGCGTTGACGCTTTTTACGATGGCGGGAAGAATGGGGACGCAGGGAAAACGGCCTGCGGGCAGGAGAAGGATCTCATGAATGGAAGAGGGGATGACATAGAAATCGTCCTGGATAAGACGGGAGGCTTCGGAGCAGAAATCGGGATAGGCCAGGACACTGGCTCCCATGAAGCCCCGGCTGTTGGTGGCAACATAGAGAGGAATGTGGGCCCCCTCCCCCCACAGAAAGGACGGACAGGACATTTCGGTAAGAATCTCGGACATGGGACGGATGGTGAGAGGGAGGGAGCGGGAAGCGGCCTCCAGGGCGTCCTCGAAAAGTCTTTCCGGACTGACGCCGAAATTTGAAAGCAGGGAATTGTTGACGACGGCACTGGCCCTGGAGTCTCCTATGCCGCCGAAATCCACCCGGACGATCAGGGCCAGGTCTGCGATCTCCCTGAAGGGAAGAGAACGGAGCTGGTCTTCGTTGCCCTTTCTGGGGATCAGCTCCAGCATCAGGCGGTCCCTGCAGTCTTCATAGGCAAAGGACACGGGAGAGTCTGTCCAGCCTGGGGTCTTCAGGATGGGAAGGACATCCTGCAGGAGCCTGTCCAGGGCATCCTCCATGGGCAGGCCCTTCCTGTAGAGGTCGAAGTAGGGGCCGGGATTGATACTGGCGCCTACCCTGGAAGAGGGATAGCCCAGGGTCAGTCCTCTGTAGGATTCTCCCTGGAGTTTTTCCACATCCCGGACCCCGATCCTGATCCCGGCGCCCGGACCCTGGGGGTGAGAGTCGAAATAGGCCTGAAGAGATGTGACGGCCCGGCTTAGAAATTCGTCGTAGTTTTTCATGAGTTACCTCCTAATGATGTGATGATAAAGACATGTATACACAGGCAGGAAGACGGAAGGGGCACGAAAAAGAGACCTTCCGCTCCTGTTATGTACAGGAAAAGACGGGAATACTGTTTGAGACAGGAAGATAAAAAAGGGAAAAGATGCCCGGACGGGCAGACGGAGCGGGGAGGCTCCTGCTTATCACGAAGGAGATGAGCACGTGATCATTGCGATAACTATAGCACACCGGCACCCTGCCCTGCAAGAAAAAAAGAAAGGCCCTGCCCGGGCGGGATCCGGGCAGGGCCTTAAAAAATCAGTTTATGCCATGCATTTCTTCCCAGACGTCTCCGATGGCGGAGAGGATCTTTTCACAGTCCTCCGGGCCGGAAATGATGCTTGCGTAGCCCTGGAGGGTCTGGGCCTTGGAATAGAGGGTCCCCGCATGGCGGCTTACGAAGATCCTGGATTTGCGCTTGCCGTTTCTGGCCTCCTGGATCACGTTTGCTCCGGCGGAATTTCCGTCCAGAGCGATCACCACAGAGGGCCGGCGCTTGAAGATCTCATAGGAAAAGGACTTGTACAGGCCCATGCCGGTGGACTCGATGGAGATCCGGATCCCGGCCCCGCTCCTTTTAAGGCGGGAGGCCTCCGCCGGGGTCAGTTCCGTAGGTACGACGGCAAAGAGTTCGAACCGCCCCGCTGAGAGGGATGCCAGTTCCTGCTCGTAGGCCAGCATGCGGTGGCCCGTCACAAAGAAGACTTTTTGGGGATCGGCCTTCTTCAGGATCCCGGCCAGAAGATCCTTCATGCCCTCCTGCATGCGGGTGGCTCTGTGGTCCGTGTTGAAGCTTCCGCCCAGAAGGATCACAGGGACCCGGTCTTCGGGAAGGGGGCGCACCCTGTCCGACAGACAGACCTCGCTGTCCAGGCGGCCGCGGCCGATCATGAGGTCGGAGTCGGGCACAGGCTCCAGGCGGATCTTTTCTTCGAAGAAGGAGAGAACGTCTCCCGAAGGGCACAGGGCCGCAAAGGCTTTCTCCTTTTTTTCGAAGGCGGAAAGACTCGCCTCAAGGACCCGGTCTTCGGAGCGGCGCATGGAAGTCATTTCCTGTGCGGACAGGCCCAGCAGCCTTTCCAGGGCCAGCTGCTCGTCGATGGAATCCGTTCCGTAAAGAGCCCCGCCGTCGGTGCCCTGGACGCAGGCGATGCCCTCCGCCAGATACTGGCGCAGGGGGTGGTGGGCCAGGACGCTCAGGTTGTTGAGGCGGACGTTGCTGGTCAGCTGAAATTCCAGGACCACGCCCGCCGCCTTCAGGTCCCTGATCAGCTGCCGCCCCTTTTCGGAGCTGAGATTGGCGGTATAGAGGCCGTGGCCGATCCGCATGGGAGGCATGGACTGGCCGGGAGAGAGGGATTCCTTTACAAGGCGGAGGCTCCAGGCCACGTTGTCCCGGAGGGAGTCGTTCTCGCCCGCGTGGATGCGGATCACAAAGCCCGGGACCCTGCCCGCTATGGCAGTCAGCTCCCGGATCAGGGGCCGGAGCTCCCTGATATCGTTGATCTCTTCGCCGATAATGTCGGAGCCTGCCACGTAGGGGTCGCAGGCGATGGCCCGAAGGGTCCGGACCTGGTCCTGGACCACCTTTCTGGGCTCCACCCTGTCTCTTACGATGGTCAGGGGAATGCGGCGGAAGGAGGCCAGAAGGCGGATGACCACCCCGGTCTCTTTTCTTATGGCAGGCATGGCCCGGTGGACCTGGTCCAGAAGGGACGGCGCCTGGTCCGGCTTTACAAGGCCTGTGTCGGATATTTCAATATACCGGATGCCCCGGCTGCGGCAGCCTCTGGCGATCCAGAGGAGCTTGTTCTGGAAGAGACTGAAGGATCCGTACACGGGATCCAGGCGGTCTTTTTTCATCTGCTCCAGGGCGGAGGCGATCTCCCTGTCGGGGACAGGTCCGTACTTTTCAAGGTCCACCGGTCCGTCGTCGGGCCGGCCCTTGGTGAAGACGTAGCGGTAGAGATAGACCTTTTCCAGGTTCGAGAAGACGGCCTGGCCGTCCTTGAGGATGGACAGGGAGGCCCGGATCTTCGGGATGTTGAAGGCGGCATTTCCGGGATCCGCCAGAATGAAGTCCGCGAAGTTGATGAAGGTGTTGTCATCGATCCTGCGGGTCAGGTACTTGCCCTGCAGGGGAGAATCCGCAAACGCCTTTTTGGTAACGGCGCGCCGCTCTTCCAGAAGGGCTTTCTGGGCCGGTGTGCACCGCAGCCCCAGCTTTTTGATGTAATAGAGGGGATAGCGGATCTGGTGGAAGATCCCCAGGGCGATCAGGATATCCGGGTCCAGGTTGGCGTTCATGTGGGTGTGGAGGTCCGTCCGGAACTTATAGTCCCTGGGGATATAGGTCTTGACCAGGGTCTCCCAGGTCCCCAGACGATAGTCCTTGGTCTGGCTCATCAGGGTCTTGGCTATGGCCGGAATGGAAGCCTTTCGCTCTATGGTCCCATCGGGATAGATGTTGGCCACCTTGGTGTCCCCCAGCCGGAGGATGTAGACGGAACGGTTGGCGTCGTCGATATAGCAGGGGACCCTGCCCCGGACCACCTTGAGGCCGTTTTCGTCGAATTCCAGAGGAAGGGCGCAGAGGCGGGCCAGGTTGGTGATGAGGTTCCCCGTGGCGTGGTTGGGGGTGCGCAGCTGATAGGAAAGATCTTCTCCTTCCATGAACAGGTCCACAATGATGTCTTTTTCCTTATCAAGATAAAACTGGCCGAAGGTCTTCATAGACAGTCTCCTTTGCCGGGGCCGGAAATCAGGGTTTCCTGAAGCAGTGATGAAACTATCATAGCATACTTTTGGCCCGGGGATGCCGTTAAGGAGTCCCATATGGTAAAATAAGGACACCGGGAACGATCCGGAGACAAGCGTCCGCATGCCTGCGGACAGGGAGGCACAGATGTCATTCAGAGAAGAAAAAGAGAGAATCGTATATCTGGACGAAGAGGGAAGAGAGCTGGCCGTGATCGAGTTTCCCCTGTTCGAAGAGGGAAAGGCGGAGGTGACCCATACCATCGTGGACGAGTCCCTCAGGGGCCGGGGGATCGCCGGGCAGCTGACAATTCGCATGGCGGAGAAATTCCGGCGGGAGGGCATAAAGGCCGAACTGACCTGCTCCTACGCCGTCAGCTGGTTTTCAAAGCATCCGGAGTACAGGGATCTTCTGATCGATCCGGAAAAGGAAGAGGAAAAGGCCGCGGGTCAGAGCGGGGGAGCCTGCCGGATCCCCGTCCACAGAAAGAAGTAAAAATGTTAACAGGGCAGAGTCTTTTTCTCTCTGCCGCGTCTGCTATACTTAGGGTATCAGAACCAGAAAAGGAGGATATGCCATATGCCGCCCAGAGGACATTCGGGCTCCAGCCACAGGAGCTCATCCAGTCACAGGAGTTCTTCATTCCGCTCCTCCGGAGGACCTTCCCGGTCCGGAGGCTTCGGCTCTTCCAGGAGAGGGCCTTCTTCCCATTCGGGAACCACCCGGACGGGCAGGACGGGCATTTTTTCAACGCCCAGGGTCTCCGCCCCGGCCCCCAGGCCCAGACGCAACCAGCCGGTGGGCTTTGTGCCCATGGCTACCTACATGACCCTCCGTCACATATACGGAAGGTCTCATGACTATGTCTATTATCCCAACAGCTGGACAGCCGCAGACGGCAGAGTCTACGAAAAGGGATACTACGACGAGGACGGAAACCGCTATGGCAACGTGGTCATAGAGAACGAGGAGACCGTTCTGACCTGTGAATACTGCGGGTCCCAGACCAAGGTGGTCTGGAAGGAAGGCCTTGCCCCCACCTGCGAAAACTGCGGCGCACCCCTGAAGATCGACCTGGAGGACAAGCCCCAGGAGGGGACCCAGGCGGCAGCAGGCGGCGTCAATGTCACCAGGGCCGGCAGAAGAAGCCCCGTGTTCATGGTCATTGCCCTTCTGGTGGTGATGGGACTCCTTCGGACCTGCGGATCCCTGATGAGCTCTTCTGGCGGTTACAGCGGCTCCTATTCCACCGGGAATGATATTCCCATCGAAGAAACCAGCAGCATTTATGTGGAGGAGATCGGACGGACCTGCTACCTGGACGGAGAGGACTATTACGATCCCGATACGGAGTGCTGGTTCTACTTTAACGAAGACGCCGGCGTCTGGCAGTACTGGTACGAGGGCATTTCCTCCGACTACGGAGACTACGGCTGGATGGAATATGACTATAACGAAGAGAAATGGTATATAGAAAAGGACTACGGAAACTGGATCGAGCTTCCCTCCCGCTACACGGAGCAGTTCGACTATCTGTGGCATTTCAACGGATAGAAGAAGGAATACGGAAACGTTTTTAAAAAAGCTTTGAAAGAGGCCGGGCCGGCAGGTTCGGCCCTTTCTTTGTTTCCGTGCATGAAAACTGTATAAATTTATCACTTTCAGGGCAGCTCTTCCGCAATTTATAAATTTATAAGGAGTTACGCCGGAGAAGCCGGGCTTTTGCAGGCAGGACGGCTGTGCTATAATCATTACTGTGCTTTCAGAATATTTATGAGGCGGAGGTAAAAAAATATGCAGAAAAAGAAGAAAATGGCACTGTCGACACAGATCTTCATCGCTCTGGTCCTGGCTATCATTGCAGGCGTTCTTCTTACGGGGAATCCTGCCTTTGCCACCGGATATATCAAGCCTTTCGGTACGATCTTTCTCAACCTGATCAAATGGATCGTCTGCCCCCTGGTCTTCTTTTCCATTATGGCCGGCGTGGTATCCATGCGCGACATTAAGAAGGTAGGCTCCATCGGCGGCGTCACCGTTGTCTACTACATGTGCACCACTGCCTTTGCGGTGGCCATCGGCCTTCTTTTTGCCAACCTGTTCAAGGGATTCTTCCCGGTCCTGTCCGTTTCCGAGCTGTCCTACGAGCCTTCGGCCACCACGGTCAACTTCATGGAAACTCTGGTGAATATTTTCCCTTCCAACTTCGTCAAGCCCTTCGCCGAAGCCAACATGCTGCAGATCATCGTGGCGGCCCTGATCATAGGCTTTGCCCTGATCCTGCTTTCCGAAGACAATGACGTAGACTTTGCCTTTGTCAATGTCGGCAACGACATCTGCATGAAGGCCATGGAAATGATTCTCAAGCTTTCCCCTGTGGGCGTCTTCTGCCTGCTCTGCCCCGTGGTCGCGGAAAACGGCCCCGCGGTCCTGGGCTCTCTGGCCAAGGTCCTGCTGGTAGCCTATCTGTGCTATGTAGTCCATGCGGTCCTGGTCTATTCCCTGACCGTCAGGACTCTGGGCGGCCTGAGCCCCATTGCCTTCTTCAAGGGCATGCTGCCGGCCATGATGATGGCCTTTTCTTCCGCTTCTTCCGTGGGAACCCTTCCCCTGAACCTGGAGTGCTCCCAGAACCTGGGGGCCGATAAGGAAGTGGCTTCCTTCGTTCTGCCCCTGGGCGCCACCATCAACATGGACGGAACGGCCATCTACCAGGGCGTATGCGCGGTCTTCATCGCTTCCTGCTTCGGCATCCAGATGACCTTCTCCCAGATGCTGACCATCGTCCTGACCGCTACCCTGGCTTCCATCGGCACCGCAGGCGTGCCCGGCGCCGGCATGGTCATGCTGGCCATGGTGCTGCAGTCCGTAGGCCTGCCCGTGGAAGGCATTGCCCTGGTGGCCGGCGTGGACCGTATCTTCGATATGGGCCGTACCGTGGTCAACATCACGGGCGACGCCTCCTGCGCCATCGTGGTCTCCAGGATGCAGAACCGTAAAGCAGGTAAATAAGGATAAGGCCGGCTTCGTATATCTGATTTTTTCAGGCTCCTCTTCCGGGCAGAGACCCTCTTCCGGGAGGGGAGCCCTGCGTTTTTACCGGCCCGGGAGCCGGAGGAGGAGCCTATGTATCCGCCCGTTCATAATAGACCGCCGGAAGCTTCTTCCTTTGACCGGCTGCAGATGCTGTGGGAGCGCTATCCCCGCTATCATGAGATGACCACCTTTGCCACTCTGGAGGAGCTTCTGGAGGAGCACGAATCCTACAAGGAGGACTTTGAAGGCCTCCGGGAGGAATATCTTTCCCTGGAACTGGACCGCTTTCTGGTCCAGCTATCCTGGTCGGACCTGGCCTACCGGCACGCCGCCATGGAAAAGATCCTGGCAGCGGGGCCCCTTCCGGAAAACCCCTACGTGAGAGCCTTCATGGACCAGTTCCGGGACCTGGATACGGACCGCAAGGCCTGCTTTCTCTTTCCGGAGAGCTATGTGTCCCAGTTCTTTGTGATCGCGGAGGTCTGTAAGAGGGCAGAGGTCTTCCGGCCGGTGAAGAGCCTTTTCCCGGACGAGGAGAAGGTCCATTACCTGGCCGTCTTCGACAAGCAGCAGATGGAGGACGTGCTTCTGACCTACCACCTGCTCTATACCAACGCCTCCCAGGAGGTGTTCGGCGGCTATTCTCTCTACGACTATTCCCTGCCCTGGTACCAGACCCACCTGATGGAAGAGGGAGTGGTCCTGCGCTCTCCCTATCTGCCGGATCCCCTGGCCAGGTTCCAGGGAAATCTGTCCAACCATCATAACCCGGTAAAGACGGTCTATGTCAGGCGCAATATAAAGCACCTGCTGGAGTGCGGATTTATATCCTCCGAGCTGGAGTTTTTCCTGGCCCTGACAAAGGACATCATGCCCCTTTTCCAGTGGTGGTACAGGGACCTGGCCCTCTATGAGGAAAAGGACGGCTTCAGGACCGACTGGCGCCTGGAGCGGACCCGGATCCGGACAGACCTGACGGCCAGAGGCATCATAAAGCCCAAATGGAAGCATGAGCTGACCCTTTTTCATGCCGTCCGGGAAAAATATCCCGATACCCTCTACCAGTACCGGCCTGACTGGCTCAGGCGCCAGAGCCTGGATCTGTATATTCCCTCTCTGCGCACGGCCATCGAATATCAGGGCATCCAGCACTATATGCCCGTGGGCTTTTTCGGTGGAGAGGAGGCCCTGGCCCAGAGGCAGGACCTGGACCGGCAGAAAAAAGAACTCTGCCTGGAGAACGGCGTGCGCCTGATCGAGTGGCCCTACAGCACGGAGCCGTCCAGGACAAATATAAAGAGTCTGCTGGAAGAAAAGAAAGAAAAAGGGACGGACAGCCCGTAAGGAAGGAGTAAAAGATATGTGGTTTGTTTTTGCGCTGGGGTCTGCGGTATTTGCCGCCCTGACCTCCATCTTGGCCAAGGTGGGGATCGAAGGAGTGGATTCCAATCTGGCCACGGCCCTGCGGACCATGGTGGTGGTGGTCATGGCCTGGGTCATGGTCTTTCTGACAGGGGCCCAGGGAGGAATTACGTCCATAAGCAGAAGAAGCTTCCTCTTTCTGATCCTTTCGGGTCTTGCCACGGGTGCCTCCTGGCTCTGCTACTACAGGGCCCTGCAGATCGGCCAGGTGTCCAGGGTCGTTCCTGTGGACAAGCTCTCGGTCATTATTACCCTGGTCCTGGCCTTTTTATTCCTTCATGAGGAATTTACCTTAAAGAGCCTGATCGGCTGCCTTATGATCGGAGGCGGGACCCTTCTTATGGTCCTGTAAAGAACAAGATATGAAAAAACAGCATGGAAAGGGGAGAGGCGGGTGACAAAAGAAGAAAAGATCCGGCAGGAGCAGGAAGTGGCGGAGGAAATGATCCGTCTCTTCTGCAGAAAGAAGCACAGGGAAAAAGACTGCCCCTGCCCAGCCTGCGCTGAACTGGCCGCCTATGTCCGGGAGAGGACCGGGCACTGTCCCTTTATGGAGGAGAAGACCTTCTGCTCCCAGTGCAGGGTCCACTGCTACAGTCCGGCCATGCGGGAAAGGATCCGGGAGGTCATGCGCTTTTCCGGTCCCAGAATGATCTTTCACCGCCCGGGCATGGCCCTTCGCCATCTGGCTCTGTCAGCGGCCGGCAGGATGGGACAGGTGCATCAGAAAGCAGAAGAAAAGAGTACGCAGCGAAAGTAAGAGGAAAAGCATGGGAATCAGGATCAGAAAGGCGGCTCCGGAGGATGCGGAGGCCCTTCTTGAAATTTATGCCTACTATGTGAGGGAGACGGCCATCACCTTTGAATACAAGGTGCCATCTCCCCGGGAATTCCGGAGGCGGATCGAAGCCACTCTGGAAAAATATCCCTATCTGGCGGCGGAGGAAGACGGCCGGATCCTGGCCTACGCCTATGCGGGCCCATTCAAGGGAAGGGCCGCCTATGACTGGAGCGTGGAAACCACCATCTACGTGGACAGAGAGGCCAGAAGGAAGGGGATCGGAGCAGAGATCCTTGCAGCCCTGGAAGGGGCCCTTGCCCGGCAGGGGATCCTCAATGCCTATGCCTGCATAGGAGTGCCCCGGGATACGGAGGATGAGTATCTGACCTTTGACAGCGTCCGCTTCCATGAAAAAATGGGCTACCGCCTGGCGGGGA
>CAMOGQ010000121.1 GCA_946614165.1 uncultured Lachnospiraceae bacterium | reverse complement strand
TCTGAAAACCTCTACCAATTATGTAATTGGGCGCGTCCCTCATTTGTGACGCACTGATTATTATACATAAGTATACATGCCTTGTCAAACAGAATTTTCAGGTTTTTCCATTTTCTTTCAGCACTTCTTTCGAAAAATTTGCGCAGAGAAAAAGGTCCGGACGGCGTCTGCCCCGCAGGGGGCAGACACCATCCGGACAGGCCGGGGCATGCCTCAGTTCATGCCTCCGTATTCTGCTTTTAAAGTCTTTTCTCCGCTTCTATGATGACCTCATCCTGGTTGAATCTGACAGTGATCTCATCTGCCAGATTGGCAATAATGGATGTCTCTATTTCCTGCAGAGCCTTTTCCCTTTCTTCGACAGGTCCCGGGAATTCCTTATCGCTGACGCTGTTTATATATTCCTTCATGCTCCAGACCCGGCCTTCCAAACGATTGTCGGATGACAGAAGCTTGGCCGCGATCGATGTCAGCTTGCTGATAATGCCTCCGTTCGAACCTGCACCGGACTCCTTTCCCTTTTCCGCAAGAGCATTGATCTTTTCCCTAAGTGCTCCGTCCAGTTCGGAGTCTATCCTTGTACGGATCTTGCAGACTCTGCCTTTTTCCGTATATGTCATTTCCAGCCTGGATCTGGAGGTCGTATTTTTAACCAGCTCCAGGAGTTCCTCGGCCAGAAGACGCAGCTGCAGATTTTCTTTCTGGGTGCATCCCATCCGCCAGCTGAAATGCTCTACTCCGTCCAGCACCTCATCGGCATTCTCTCCTGTAAACAGAGCCTGATATTTTTCGGTACGGAAAAGGCTGTCGCTGCTGGCCTCTCTGTTCTTTTCCTCAAACTCCCTGAATTCCCGGGTATTAACGATCTTCCCGATCTCTTCTTTCCTCTGGCTTCTGTCAATATTGTGAATATCCATCTGGGGATAAGGAACGCTGATCCCGGCCTCCTCCATTCCCAGCAGAATAGACCGGAGGGTATCACGCCGCACCTGTCTCCGGTAGAGAGGGTCCGAACGCACCTCCACGTAATAATAAATGCAGGAATCTCCCAGATCGGTGATGCCGAGATATCTGGCGCTGTCCACGTGCTCGTTTTTGCGGATGCGCCTGACGATATCCCTTACGATCTTTTCCGCCTGGAATACCGTCAGATCATAAGGCATTGGGATTTTTTCCTTATAGAAAGAGGATACGATTTCCGCCTCTTCAAAGTGACGATTGGATATGGTGTGGATATTCTGGGTATAAAGGGATCTTATCTTGGTCGAAAGAAGTCCCAGGGATATGACTTCTCCCTCCATATCCTTATAGCGCACGATATCTCCGACCTGGAAATAGGAATCTCCGATGATGCTGACGCCGCGGATGATATCCTTCAGTACGTCCTGGACTGCAAGACCCACCACGACGCTGGCAAGGCCGAGACCTGCCATCAGTGACTGGATATTGAATCCAACCACCTTCAGAATGCACAGCTGCGAGATTACAACGGTCAAAGCACGCAGAATGCTGATGACCAGCCGGTTGAAGGTCCGGGTCCTGTGGTCCAGCTCCCTTTCCCCGTTTTTATTCTCGTTTTTGTACAATATATATTTGAGGATCTTGTAGCACAGGATCGACACGAAAATAATAGCCGCTATTTTCAGGATCTTGATATGCCATCCCGCAAGGAACATTTTATCCAGCACTGTTGAGCCCTCCGTTTACCGAGCTTCCAGCCCCCTGCTGCCGGACCGGATTCCGCGCAGCACCTGTTTTTTGAATTATAACATCCCGCTCTGTTGAATGGTGATTTTCCTTTTCGGCTTAAGTAAAATTCCTGTCAAAATTCGACTGACCGAAAAGTTTCCGGCCTGCAGAATCTTAGCAGTGACGGCAGCCGTTCCTCTCAGCAAAAAATCTGCCGGACCCGATAGGCCGGCAGATTTTTGTCTGACGCATTTCTTCTATATATTGATACGCTTATAACGATCAGTCATGATCCACTTTGCAGACGATCATACGGAGCTTTCCGTTCTCATCCGGCGGAATGGAGTTCATCCATTCGAACTCGAAATTGAAAGGCCTCTTGAAGATCTTGTTCAGATTCGTGGTCAGATACTCTTCCAGTTCGGCTTCGCTCATTCTGGCCTTATCGTCCCGGACGATCTGGACATGGATCAGATCATAGGTCTCCTCGATGAAACGGATCTGCAGGATATCGGGGCAGTGGGCGATGACAGGAGTCACTTCAAAGAAGCTGGTCACTCTGCCGTCTTCATAATAGAAGTAGTCGTTCATGCGGCCCTGAATGCTGGTGATAAAGCGCACGCCCTTCTTGTATCTGCAGGTCGCCTTGTCGCCGATGGCATAGTTGATCAGAGGAAGGTCTGTCTTGTAAAGAGGAGTAATGACCAGGCCGCCCTCCTTTGCAAGCTTTCCTTCGTCATCGATCACGTTGACGACAAAGGAATCGTGGTGGATGATGTAGTAGTCCTTACCGGGAAGACGGATCATGCAGGCACCTGTCTCCGCGCTGCCGTAGGAGTCGATGATGCCGGGGCCCAGTTCCTTGATAAAGAGCTTGCGGTTGTTCTCATCGGTCTTTTCACTGATGGGATCGTAGAACTTGGGATGATAGATCTTCTTGCCGGTCTTGTTGGCATAGAGGACCAGTCTCATAAGCTCTGTCTTGTTCATGTAAAGCCAGTCGGGCTCATAGGCGTTGATCACGTCGATGGCCTCTTCCTCGGGAGCGTACTGGTCGACGAACTCATGGCGCAGGATGCCAAGCTTCTGCAGGAAGGTATCCCTGCCGCCGGGATTTTCGTCATGCATGTTGATGCGGCTCATCATCTTTCCCCTGATGGGATCATAGCCGGCTACATTCATGACACGGTACCAGTTGGCCTTCATATAAGCCTTCTCCTTGGGAGAGAAGATGATGGAAAGGGGCTTTCCCGTAGAACCGCTGGTGGTATCGATGATCCAGTCCTTATACTTGGGGTCTTCGACTTCCTTGGCCATCCATTCACGCAGTTCGTCCTTTGTCAGGATCGGGAACTTGGCCAGGTCATCGCCTGTCTTGAAATCTTCCGGCTTCATGCCCACTCTGTCGAATCTTTCCCTGTAGAAGGGGATGTCATAGGCGATCTTCATCAGCTTCTGAAGGCGCTTGTTCTGCATTGCGATCGCATCGGAAAAATCGTTGGTGTAATGCCGTTTCATCTTGGTCAGGTCTGCTGCCAGATAAACGTTCATCATTTTTTTCTCCAGTTTCGGATCCATTCTGTCCTCCTTGTCCCTTATTATTCCACTTCTATGGTAATCCCTGCCATGGCGCGGTCCAGCACCGCCTTTGCCTCTTCCAGGGTCTTTCCCTTTGTCACGACATGGCCGATCCTGTGCGGTCCGATATGGAACTTGTGCACGCGGTCTCCGGGGCCGTAGTCGAACTGTATCTCGCAGATATCCGGATCGGGTCCGTTATTGTTGGTGATGGACCTGATCACGCCGTCCTTATCGCTCATCAGAAGATGGCTCGCGTTGGGCGTGCTTCCCTCCAGAGGGAAAACGGGATCCTCGCCCAGGGCTGCCTGAATGATCTTCTCATAGTAGTTGAAGCCGTAGTAAATGCCCACCAGCTCCACCAGGCAGGTGGCGCCGGCTCTGCCGCCCAGCTCCAGCACGTAGGTCTTTCCGTCCTTGAGGATAAAGTCCGCATTGACAGCGCAGTTGTCCAGCTTCATGGCATGGATGGCTTTTTCGCACTGCTCCGTCGCATCCCGGACCACTTCTTCCGGAAGTTCGTAGGGAGCGAAATGTCCCACCGGAACACCGGTGTCTCCGACGAATACATAATCTCCGTGGGGAAGAACGAACTGTACCTTTCCGTTATATACAAATGCCTGGGCGCCGAATTCTTCGCCGATAATGAATTCCTCAACGATATAGTAGTCCTTATGGGTCACATCCCGGACCGCCTCAATGGCCGCCGCCATGTTTTCCGGCGCGTTGACTCTGGTAATGCCTCGGCTTCCCGAGGAATCCACAGCCTTTACGATCAGGGGATATTCCAGATCCTTTACCGCCTCGAATACATCCTCCGAAAAGCCTACTTTGCGGAAACGGGCCGTTCTGACACCGCCCTTCTCATAGCATTCCTTCATCAGCATCTTGTCGGAAGCGATTTTTGCCGCTTCAAAGGAAAGGCCCTTCAGCCCCAGGGCGTCGCATACCCGGCCTATGGTAATGACCGCCACATCGGTGCCGGCCGTTACGATCCCGTCTACCTGTTTTTCCTTTGCGACCTTCAGGACCGCTTCGTAATCGATGGTATTTGTATAGCTGACTTCATCCGCATACTGAAAGCCGGGATAGTTTCCGGGAATACTGACCGCAATGGTATAGATTCCCATTTCTTTTGCTTTTTTGATCAGCGGCACCTGATAGATACCGGCGCCCATAATCATAAGCTTCTTCATATGTCATTCCTTTCCTGGTCACAGACGTGTTTTTGCAATTATAATACACGTTTGTGGATTATATTAATATATTATGGCATGCAAAACAAGGACTTTCCGGAAGAAAGCCCCTGCCTTAAGTCAGCTTCTCAGCCGATGATCGTATCTTTGATGGTGTCCAGCTCCGCATCGGACAGATCCAGATGCTTCCAGAGGAGCATGGCCCTGTCGTCTTCGTATCTGGGAATGATATGCATGTGGAAGTGCATGACGGTCTGGCCCGCGGCCTCGCCGTTGTTCTGAACAAGGTTCAGTCCGGCTGTTCCGAGTTTGTCCTTCATGACAAGGCCGACCCTTTTAGCCACTTTGATGGCGCCTGCCGCCACATCTTCGGGGATCTCATAAAGATTTTCATAATGATCCTTGGGGATGACCAGGGCATGGCCTCTGGTGGCGGGAGAAGCATCCATAATGACGCGGTAGTCCTGATCCTCGTAAAGGGTCCTGGTGGGAATATCGCCGTTTGCAAGTTTACAGAAGATACAATTGTCGTTTTTCATAAATAATAATCCTTTCGGCAGCAGCTTCCTGCTTTCTTCTATATTCATGAATGCAATTATATCACTTTTTATCATGCAGGGCTATTACCTGCAGCAGAACTCCGCCTCTCCAAACCGGATCACGTCTCCCTTTCCCACCGGAACGCTTTCTTCCGGCTGCAGGCGGATCCCGTTGATCCAGGTACCGTTGGTGGAATTGAGATCCGTGATCAGAGGGTTTCCGCTCCTGTCCTCCGATATCCTGGCATGCATGCGGCTGACAGACCTGTCATCGATCAGAACATCCGCGAAGTCCGCCGAGGTCCCCACTGTATGGGGCAGGGCATCCAGTTCAATGGTGCATCCCCTGGCTCTCCCGTTCCCGTAAAGCCTGAGCCCCTCTTTTTCCGATATGCCGGGTACAAAAACGGTCTGTACGGGGCCCGTTTCGTTTCCGCCTTCCTTCTGCCACAGGTCAAACTCTCCCGGAGGAAGAAGAGACATTTCCGGTTCCGCTTTTTCCGCGGCCTCTTCCTTCTTCCCTGCCCTGAATCCTTTGATCCTCTCTGTCAGGGCAAGGACAAGAAGCAGCAGGGCCGACGCTCCCGCAGCCATGGCACCGGCTGTAAAAAGCCTCAGTGTTCTGACCGGCAGGTCCAGAAATCTGCCTGCGCCTGCCAGCAGACCGGAAAGGATCAGGAGTCCGGCGGGAAGAAGGTATTTTATAGAGAAGGGCCGCTTTAATACCGCCTCTCCCCCGGCCGCACCCTCCTTTTCTCTCTCCGGCATCTCCGGGGGTGTCACATAGGCATCGTCCATGGTTCCTGCAGAGTAAAAGCCGCTTCCCCAGTCCGTCTCCGCTTCCGTCGGAATGCTTTCCTCTCCGGGAGAGGCATCCTCCGGAATCTGCATCCTGTCCCCGAACAACTGCTTCAGGATCTTCTCCGTGAAGACAAACTCCGGCATCTCGGACATGGCATCCAGCTGAAAGGCGGCCGAAGCCGCCTCCCTGTCGCCGGCATCGATCTTTTCGGCCAGAAAAACATAGAGGCCGCGGTTTCCCCCTGCCGATGCCTTTTCCGAAAGGCCCGGGCAGAAGGTGAAATAATAGCGGTTTTCCGAAAAATCATAGTAGACCTTATCCGCTTCCAGGATCAGGTCCGCCGCGTCAAGAAGGTAGCGGGAAAGCTCCTTTCCGGCAGCGGCCAGCTCTGACAGGAGCCTCTGCAGATCCGAGGCATCCATCCTTTTGTCGGCATACATGTGGGAAAGCTTCTGCCGCGCGGTGATCTCATAATAGAGATAAATGCTGTCGTCGATCATACGCAGGGAGCAGGGCAGGATCCCGTCTATGTGATTTGCCGAGGCCATACGAAAGCGGTAATCGGATTCCTCAGCTTTCTCCGGGCACCGTATGGTCATATAGGATTTCAGGGAGTCCCTGTAATAGCCTGTTTCAAGTTCCATCCGAAGTCTCCTCTCTGGCTCCCTCACCCTGCCGGCCGCCTGACAGGAGCCTTTCGGCCAGACTGGTCAGCCTTCTGTACTTTCTGAATCTGGCAGGCGGGTCATGGTCCGGCGTGCTGACAGCGCACGTAAAACCCAGTCCCCTGCCCCGGGTCAGAAAATAGCCGGACATGGGGGAGATCCTCATCTGCCCGGATACTGTCACGTCTCCTCCTCCCCGGCCCGTGACTGAGGCGGAGGCCGAAGAAAAGAAGGGGTATTTCCTGCTTTTCAGCCCGTATTCCCCCCGGATCCGGTTTTCGGAGAGAGGCGATTTCTGCGAGCTCTCCCGGATGGAAAGGATCATGGCGTCCTGGACCATCCGGCATCGTCCCCAGGCAAAGAAGGTCATATACAAAGTCAGTACCATGACAGCCAGCGCCATGGGAACGATAAAGGCGGCTTCCACCGTAAAATATCCGTCCGCACGGTCATTTCTGTTCAAATCCTGCCTCCTTTCAGGTACAGGCCCGCTGCCGCAGCCAGAAGAAAGGGAACAAACGGGATCCTGGTATTTCTGTCCGCCTTTTTCGCGGCCAGCATGAGACCTGCACAGACGGCGCAGGCAAACTGGGCTGCCGCCGTGATCAGAACTGTATCGGCAAGCCCGGCAAAAAGTCCCAGGACCAGGATGGTCAGTCCGTCCCCCTGTCCGATCTGGGCACCGGAAATAAGGCCCATCAGCAGATAAAAAACACCGGGAAGGAGGGATGGAAGCAGGGACAGGGCGGCCGCACGGCCGGATGTGATGCCGCACAGATCCAGCAGGAGAGCCGTTATGGCTCCTGCCGCAAGAAGCCTGCAGGGAATGGTCCTGGTCTGCAGGTCCCGGAAGGCGGCCAGGGACAGAAAAAGCAGCAGGACCGGAAGACGGCCCTCCTCATAAAGATATACAGAGCTCTTTTCTAGCCACATTTGGAGCAAGGCCGCATCCTCCCTTCCACGCTTTTTAAGGGGACCTCCCGGACATTCCTGTGAATGGCGCTGCAGGAAGCGCTGCTGTGATAGCGATTTCCGTAGCTTGTGATAAAAACGCAACCCGCATCCGAGGGTCGGCAGTATTCGCAGGGATAATAGACCGATCCCCCAAGGCTCCTCTCCCCGGAGACCAGCGCTCCCTGCACGCTGCGGACGGAAGGGCTTAAGTAGGTACAGGCCCGGTCCCTGTGGTAAACAGCGCCCCTGTCCGTTATGTACACGAATTCATCCGTCTCTTCCTCTTTTTCTTCCTCCCATTCCGAGAGCCGGTATCCGGTCCATGCATGGCCCGCATAGGTGCTCTGGAGGGTAAGGGCAGGAAGGCCGGGCAGGGCGAAGGCGGGCGCCGCCTTATAGGAGGCGGTAAGATAGATTTCTCCGTCTGTCCGAATCTCCGATCCCAACAGGGAAATACCTCCCGAAAGCACGGCCCCCGCAGGATTTTCCTTTCGTACGAGTTCCTCTGTCCTGCCGCTCACCCAGGCCAGGGACAGACCCTCTGCCGCTGCCCTGGCCGGGAAACTGTCATATGCGGCCGATGCGCCGGCATCTTCGCTCTCCAGGGCATATCGGGCGTACCAGGCATATTCGGCCGCTTCCCTGCCGGCCCGAAAGAGCGAAGCGCTGACGCTGCTCTGCAGAAGGACCATATCAAAGACCGACAGGATCCCCAGCATAAAGAAAAGAAAGAGCGGCAGGATCAGCGCCGCTTCCAGCGTCATGCTGGCAGGGGGAGGGGAAGACAATGCCCCGGGAACACACCTGTCTTTTTTCCGGAGTTCAACACTGCTTCTTTTCCTCTCTGCAGTTTTCGTATCAGTCGGCCGCTTCCGCAAAAGGCATTGTCCTCCCTTCCCCCTGTCAGTTATATGTTTCGTTTCGTATGACGGTATAGGCAAAGCCCAGGCTGTCAAAGGCCGCCGCCTCCATGGAAAAGGCATCCACGCACCCGTCCATGCGAAAGGCTCTGTTTCCCGGAGTCCTGCGAAGATCCATTTCCACGACGTCCATGAACCTTGCACATCGAAAGGACGTCCCTTCCATGAATAACAGGATCTGCAGATACTCGCCGTAGGTAAGGCCGGTCCCCGTGCTTTCTTCCGTGGCGCCTTCCGTCTCCCCGTGAAGCAGAGCTTCTATTCCCGTCTTCCAGGTCTCTCCGGTTTTTATAAGAGGGACTCTTTCCCCTTTCATCAGGATCTTCAGGTCCCGGATGCTCTCCAGGTAGGACCAGGCGGCCAGCAGGACCGCTTTGAGGGCCGGCTCGAATTCCGGAATGAGCAGGGCAAGGGACAAAGAGGCCGCCGCGCTCTCCAGCTCTGCCTGTTTTTCCGGGTCCTGCAGCAGGAAGAGGCCATTCATGGCCAGACGGACCAGCAGCAGTTCTTCCAGGGTCTTTTCCAGATTTGCCCGGTCCGAATCCCGGCCGTGCAGAATGTATTCCAGCTGATACTGCAGGCAGCTTCCTTCTCTGACCTTTCCCCGGCAGCCGCATTTTTCCGCAAGATAAAGGTCCAGGATCAGTGAAGAAGCAGGCAGCGCAGGGTGGGAATTATCCGTATACAGGCCGGGGCCTCCGGAAATGTTTCTGTGAGAAAAGAGGCCGGAAAGATCCGCCTCTGCGGCGGAAATCTCCGCCCCTTCTCCCAGGACCTGTGCCAGCAGAGGCTGTTTCAGGAAATCCGCGAAATCCGTAAGCGTATTTTCCTCCTCTCCGTTCCCTGCCTCTTCCCGGGTATCCCCTTCCTCTTCCCGGGCGGCTTCTTTCCTGGACCTGCTTTTTTCCAGAAGGTCTTCCATCTGCTTTTTTGTCCCTTCTATTCCCGATGACAGTGCCTGCGTGTCCACCGGAAGGCCCTGCCACAGATCCAGGATCCTTGTCACCTCACCTGCTGCCGCTCCGGCAGGATCGGCCGTCATATAGGCTCCGATCTGCTGGCGGAGCGGCAGGAATCCCATATCCCCTGCATGCCGGGTCCCGGTCAGTAATACGCCTGCCCCTGACAGGCCTGTAAAGGACCCGGCTCCGAAAAGGGAAAGAACCGGGGCCGGGGCCAGGTTTTTCCCGAAATAATAATTCAGCCGCTCTTCCAGGGCTGCATCGGAAGGACTTCCGGACCCGTAGGAGGTATCAATAAAGAAAAGATCGTAGCGGGAGAAAAGCGCTGCGGAAAATTCGGCCATGACTGCATCGGTGGAGGCATCCGCCGCGCAGGTCACCTCCAGCCTGG
>CAMOGQ010000120.1 GCA_946614165.1 uncultured Lachnospiraceae bacterium | reverse complement strand
GTGTATCATATAGGGAAGCTCCATCTGAGCCACTGTATCAGGTGGAGAGGTTCACTGATACAGAGTATGATTCAAAAAGCTGTTTTCCCTTTGCATGCGCTTTTGGCATGTGGGGGAAAACAGCTTTTTTGTTTCAGAAATTCTGCTTTGCCGCAGCTGCTTTTCCCTCTGCCTCAGTCCCCTTTCTTATCTGCCGGCGGTAGGGCAGGGGCGGAAATGCTCTGATCCCATGACCGGATGAAAAGGAAAGATGCTTATTTTTAAAGTGGCGTCCTTTCAACCTGCGGTAGGATGACAGAAGGCGCCCTGCTCTCTTATAGTGGATTTAAAGGGGAAATGCACAGGCAGGACCCCTGAAACGGCAGCAGGGACCCTTTTTTGTAATACTTGAAAGGGGGGAAGGAGCATGGTACAGGAGGTAAAGGATTTCATAGCCATGTGGAAGAAGAAAAAGGACTCTTTTGCGGATGACTGGAAGAGAGGCACCCCCTCCGGACGCGGCAGATGGACAGCCAGACTGGTGGAGACCAGGTTCGTCTACAAGGGGATGGAATATTCTCTGAAGCCGGAAGATATGGGCCTGGACCGGGACGATCCCTGGGATCAGGGCTTCATGGAATTCATGCAGCATGACATTGAAAACGATCTCAGAAAAATGGGCGCCGCAGGTGTCTGGTCCATGGGCATTAAGGTCTGACTTGAAAAAAGACGGTAAACAGTATCAGCTGCACAGGAAGAGGAGGCGATGGTATTATGGATATGGAAGATAAGGAAAGACTGCGGAGGATTTTGAATGATCCGGATCTGAAGAAGCAGCTTGAGTCCGCGGCAGCGGGAAAAAGGAAACACACTATCGGAATCAGAATAAAAGGAGGAGGCAGGGCCATGACAGACAGGATGGAGGAAATCATCAGAGCATCTGAAAAGAAGGACTGGTACGACTATTACCTGAGCCTTGGATACAGTTCCAAAGTCAGTTTCGTACTTGCTCTTTTTGAATACGGAAACTACAGATTCAGGAGCCTTACCATTGACAGTGTTTACGACTCCCTTATGAGAGGCGAATCTTATGTTCCGGAAGAATACAGGGAAACAATGCACTTACCGGACAGCTATGCATCCGCTCCTGCAGGAAGTATGGGCAGAGCACGGAAGAAGGCCGCGTCCGCCCCAGTGCCGGAAGCGAAAGCGGCCGCTTACGCTCCTGCCGAGCCCATCTCGCTGGAAGAAGGCGGAAGTATAGAAAGCGGAAGCCTTGAAAGGAGTCTGGCCGAGACCATGTTTGACGAAAGCCAGACCTTTGCCAGGGCGGCCCGTCCTTCCGCTCCCCGCTGCTGTATTGCGGATACCTCTGTAAGCGAAAAAGCGTCTTTTTCTACGGATGAATATGAACCCATCGAAGAAAAGGATCCGGTCAGTGTACTGCACGGACAGACGTCCACCTTCCGCATGACCACCAATACGGCTTCTGCCGGGATCGTGCTCAATCAGCTTCGCAGCGGCAGAAGGATCGACAGAAACATGGTCCGCATTGAGGAAATGCTGAATTACTTCCGCTACAGTACCCCCATGCCCGGGGAGGAGACTTTCGGGATCTCTCTGGAAGCGGCAGACGCCGGCGAAAGAAGAAAGTATCTCTATATCAACGTACAGGGCATGGAAAGGGTCCCCGAAAAGCAGAACATCGTGATCCTTCTGGATGTATCCGGATCCATGTCTTCCAACAGCGAGTATACCCAGGGAATCGTGGCCACTATTCTCAGTAAGCTGAAAGAGGGAGACAGGCTCAGCCTTATCACTTACAGCTCCCGTGACCAGATAATCCTCAATGGAATGGAGATCAGGGGAGAAGAGGACAGGATCCATGCCCTGGAAAAGTTCCTTTCCCTTAAGATCAGCGGATTCACCTACGGCTCGGCAGGCATCGAGACGGCCTATAAGATCGGCAGATCCAACTACATCGAAGGCGGAAACAACCAGGTGATCCTCATTACCGACGGAGACCTGAATTTCGGCATCACCGACAAGGGCGGCCTGGAGGAGCTGATCGAAGAAAAGAAGAAGGACAGGCTCTTCCTCAGCGTCATCGGCACGGGGCTCTGGAACTACAAGGACGACAAGCTGGAGGTCCTCAGCAAGCACGGGAACGGCGTATACCGTACCGTCAACTCCCTGTCGGATGTCAGAAAGAGCATCTTTGAGGAGTATGCCTCCCTGGTCAACATCATCGCAAAGGACGTGAAGGCCCAGGTTGAATTCAATCCCGAAGTGGTAGAGTCCTACCGCCTGCTGGGATTTGAAAACCGTACCCTTTCCCATGAAGACTTTTCCAATGACAAAGTGATCTCGGAGCCCTTCGGATCGGGAGGCTACGGCGTGGCCCTGTATGAGCTGACCATGAGGGAAAAGGGCACTGCCATTGAAAGCGGCTACAAATACAGCAGGATCGTGACAACGGGATCCAATGAGATCGGAACCGTCAGGGTCAGGTACAAGGAGCCCCTTGGCGAAGTGTCTTCCCTGCAGGAAAAGGTCATAGGACCGGATCTGAATTCCTTCTCCGACAACCTGCGTCTTGCCTTTATTGTTTATGTCTGCTCGGAGAAGCTGAGAGACTCCGACAAAATCAGTGAAAACGAGACTTCTATGGCAAAGAAGTTTTACGGGGAACTGGGAGAAGAGATCCGCAGGATAAATGAGGCGGACCTTTACAAGCTGGCCGGGATCCTGGACATGAGCAAAAGGGAACTGGGCATCGGCATCCGCTCGAAAAGACCCTTCAAATGGTAAACAAAATAAGCAACGGGACGGGACTGGGGCCGGCCGGAGAGATTTTCTTCGGAAAGACTATTCCGGCCTGCCGTCCCCTTCTTCTTGGAGCCGCTCTCCGGCGGGAATCTGCCGGGGGCGGCCATTTCTGTCACCGGCACCCCGAAGGGCGGCCTGTTTACGTAATTCTTGTTTGTTGACAAAAGTACAAAATCTGATTACTGTAATTTAAATGGAATGTTCTTTTCCCCTCAGCAGTAAATTCATTTCTTTTTCATTTCTGATTTTTTTCTGCTGAATGAAACCCCACTTTTTTCATTTCGTGCAGGAGAAATCAGTGATCTGTTTCATGCATGTCTGTCTCCTGCCGGATATCACTTCTTAAAGGAGGCACACATGAACAAACCTGAAAACGAAACCATGAATTTACGATCTGCCATTGTCCCGCGTCCCGATCGCTCGGAGACGGACTGGGAAAAGCTGACCATCAAAAGCCGGTTTATCTTTGCTAAGGTCATGCAGCAGAAGGAACTGTGTCTTCCCCTGCTTCAGAGGCTGTTCCCGGAACTGGATATAACGGATATTCAGTACGTGGAAGCGGAAAAAACGGTGGAAGGCTCCATCGGCTCCAAAGGAGTAAGGTTCGACGTGTATGTAAAAGATCCCAGAAGATACGCGTTTACCCTGGAAATGCAGGTCGGCGACTATGACGATCTGCCTCGCAGGAGCCGCTACTACTCCGCAATGATCTGCGAAGACCTGCTGGCTGCAGGAAGGACCTATTCAGATCTTCCCCCGGCTTATGTGGTAATGCTCTGTCCCTTTGATCTTTTCCGATTGGGACTTCACCGTTATACTTTTACCCATAGATGCAATGAAGCCCCATTTCTTGACCTGGAAGACGGCACTGTCGTTGTATTTCTGAATTCCAGAGGGACAGAAGATGATGTTTCCCCTGAGATCCTTTCCTTCCTGAAATATATGGAAGGGACCGTAACGAAAGAAGATCCTTATATCGTCCGACTGGACGAAGCTGTACAGAAAGCCAAGAAAAATGCTGACTGGAGGCGGCAGTATATGAATTACGAAATGGAACTTGCACACGAAAAAAAGAAAGCCAGAAACGAAGTATTGATCAAAATGATTGCAGTCATGGTGAAAAAAGGAATGAGTCTGTCATCCATTGCCGACTTGATGGAGATAGAAGAAGCTGAAATCCGTCCCCTGTATGATCAGGTGTGCTCCATGCCGGGAGCCTCTCCCGAAGACATCCTGAAGGCGCTGCATACGCCTGATTAAGAAATGGCGGCAGCTGTCTTATTAAGAAACAGATACTTTCTTTTCTGTAATATCTGGAAAGGAAAGCTGCGGCTGAAGAGCTATATTTTGTCCGACTGGACGAAGCTGTACAGAAAGCCGGGAAAAATGCGGACTGGAGGCACAGGTACATGAATTACGAAATGGAACTTGCCCACGAAAAATGGAAAGCCAGAAAAGAAGGCAGAGAAGAAGGCAGAAAGTTATTTCTGATCGGAATGATTGCAGTCAAGGTGAAAAAAGGAATGAGTCTGTCAGTCATTGCGGACCACCTGGAGGAAGAAGAAGCCGAAATCCGCCCCCTGTATGATCAGGTGTGTTCCATGCCGGGAGCCTCTCCCGAAGACATCCTGAAGGCTCTGCAGACGCCTCCTTCAGAATAGCCGCCGGCTGCCTTTTGAGAAAGAGATCCTATTCTTTCTGATATACGGGAATGGTAAAAAGGGAAAACTGCGGGGAAACGCCGGATCAGTCTGAAGAGGAAATAATCATTCTACAGACGTAATGCAGGTATAAACAGGGCTTTCGCCGGAGGCATAAAACATGTCACTTTGCCGTAAAGAACGAATTAAAGAAGGCAGGCGCTGGCTGAAACAGCAGAACCTTTCCGGGGGAAAGCCAGTCGTCAGAGCCTACAGAAAGCACTTTGGCGTAGAACGAATCTGCGCCATAAGAGATCTTCTGAAGATAGGAGGCCTGGATCCGGAAACCAGAGAATACTGTACCGGGCAGCTTCGGGTCCGGAAAGAAAGGAATGCCTTAAAGAGGGAGAGAAAAGCTCTCAGCAGGGCGGAATGTCCCATTAAGGACTGGCAGGATGGAAATTTTTTCTTCATCGCGGGATATACATTCGGGGGAGCTCCCTATGGGATCACATGGGAAGAAGAACGAAGAATGGAAGCAGAAGAGGAGCCGGACTTGCTGGATGATCCCGGCTATCTGGCCTATCTGGAAAGCATAGCGGAAGAAGTGTCTGATGATACTGACCTGCCTTTTCTCTAAACAGGCGAAGGAGCTCTGAGAAGTGCACTGCGGAACCCTTCAGAGGGATTCTGAGGCTGCTACTGTCTTTAGCTATATATCTGCAGGTATGTAAGCCGGAAAGAATCACAGGGATTCCTTCCGGCTTTCTTCTTATCTCATTTACGCTGACAGGCGGCCGGTCAGACGCCGGAAAAGCTATCCGGAAGAGTGCCGCTGAGTTTCATGCAGGATGACGGATTTTTAGCTGGTATGTAAAGAGGTGGAATCGATGGCCACCTTTTATGCCCTGATGAAATGTCCTGTGCCGGATGATCATAGAGCGCTAATCAAAGCCTTATCCACGCCGGAGCAGGGCATACACAGAGAACGCATTCCCCACCGGGACCCTTTATTTTTCAGAACCGTCCGGTGTTATTTCATTGCCTGCCGCCTTAAGGCGGCTTAAAATATAGGTGCAGTTTTTTCTGACTTCATGTTCAGACCTGCAGAAGCAGGAATTAAAGCGGACCCGCGCTGTGACAGCGGCACCTGATCAGAGAGAGCAGACCCGAAGCCCCGGGAATTAGGGGGTGCTTTTCCTTTATGTGATGAGATTAGATGGACAAGACTCTGATCCGGAATATATGCCGCATGGAAAGAATGAGAAAACCACATGGAAAAATTTTATTTTGAAAAGCCCTCCTCCGGAAGAAAAGAGGATATCATCGAATATCTGACAGAGCATCAGAAAACGGGTTCAGACGTGAACGGGACCGGGTCCCTGGACAGGATCCTTTCCGGCAGTACATTTGAAGAGGCGCTGGAGAGGTGCCTTAAGATGGAAGAGAAGGACTATGCCCTCAGGGCAGGAAGGTGTCCGGGCAGGACCTTTCTTCTGATCCGTGAAAGCGACGGCAGGCTGGTGGGGACCATCAACGTGCGGTGGGACTTAAACGAAGCCATGCTGCGGTTCGGGGGACATATCGGCTACGGGATCAGGCCTTCCGAGAGAGGAAAGGGATACAGCAAAATCAATCTGTATCTGGGACTGAAGGAAGCCCTGAAGTGCGGCCTGTCCAGGGTCATGATCGGCTGCTCCGCCTCCAACATTCCTTCGAATCGTACCATCCGGGCTCTGGGTGGCGTCCTGGAGTGGTGCGGGACGGACCCGGAAGACGGAGAGGAGTCCAACGTCTACTGGATCGATACAGAAAAGTCACTGGATGCATTCAGGGATATTTACGAACCTTTCATATCCGAAAAACACGGTTTTGCATAGGCAGTATTTGAATTGCAGAGACTATGAACAGAAAACCATTATTCATCGCAGCCGATCTGTATGGCTGCCCCAACAGGTGTCTTCACTGCTGGCTGGGACGTATGCAAAGCCGTCCCATGGAGAAAGGGGCGGACGAGTGGATCGTAAGCCGATTCAGACCTTATTTTGATACGATCACCTTTTTCAGCTGGCTCCGGGAGCCGGATTTTTGTCCTGATTACAGAGAGCAGTGGGAGAGGGATCAGAAGCTTTCCGTAAACGCTGCTCCGCCCAGATTTGAACTGGGCAGCTTCTGGAGGCTGGTAAGGGACCCGGAGTACGCGGCCTTTTTGAAGGAAGCCGGGGTATCCTGCGTCCAGCTGACCTTTTTCGGCACGGAAGAGACCACGGACAGGTATGTGGGACGGAAGGGTGCCTTCCGTGAACTTTTAAAGGCCACAGAGATCCTTCTGGACCATGAAATCAGCCCCAGATGGCAGATCTTCATCAATGAAGAAAACAAAGAGGAGATTCCTCTGCTCCTGAAGCTTTCGGAGGAGCTGGACCTGCAGCGCCGCTGCAGAGCTTTCGGAGGCACCTTCCGCTTTTTCGTCCATTCGGGAAGCTGCGAAGGTGAGAACAGGAAGCTCTATTCTGTCCGCATCTGCAAAGACCACATCCCCGGAGAACTGATTCCGTACTTTTACAATTACGATGCCCTGCGCCCTGAAAAAGAATGGTGCGGCTTGTGGAAAGAGGATCCTTCCCACGTCATACCGCATAACACGGAGGATATCGTTCTTTACGTGGCAAATAACTACGACCTCTTTTTCAACTTTACCCACATGCGTCCGGAATGGAGGATCGGGAACCTGAAAAGGGATTCCATGGATGAGCTGGTAAGGCGGATCACGGAAGAGGATATTCCCGCTCTCCGGGAAGCCGGAAGGATCACACTGGGAGAACTGGTCCGTTTATACGGAGACTCGGAATCGGAGAAGGCCTTTGAAGAGGAGGACTACAGGATCTATCTCCTGAATATCCATCTGGAAAGGCTTTATGCGAGGCAGGAACAGGGACCCCAGTGACAGATCAGAAGGAGCGTCCGGTATGATCATATACAGAAAGGTATTTTATGAATACAGTCAGTTATAAAACAGAAGCGGGTTATATGGTGACGGAAGGATATATGCCCTTTATGGGCTTTCAGACCTGGTACCGGATCGTGAAGCCCTGCTGCATTCCTGTCACCAGGACTCCCCTGGTCCTTCTGCACGGGGGACCCGGCTCCACCCACAATTACATGGAACTGTTCGATGAGCTGTGTGAGGACGGAAGAGAGATTATTTCCTATGACCAGCTGGGCTGCGGCAATTCCTGGGTCGAGAATCATCCGGAGCTCTGGAAGGCAGAGACATGGCTGGAAGAACTGTGCGCCTTAAGAGACTATCTGGGGCTGGAGCGGATGCATCTGCTGGGCCAGTCCTGGGGAGGCATGCTGCTGATCATGTACCTGATCGAAAAGAAAGGGGCATGCGCCGCCTCGGCCGTTCTGACCAGCACCCTTCCTTCTTCTGAGCTCTGGGGCAGGGAACAGCACCGTATGATCCGTTTTATGTCCGAGGAAGACCAGAGAGCCATACGGGAAGCGGAAGAGTCCGGAGATTACAATGGAAAGGCCTATCTTCTGGCCAACGACCACTTCATGGAAAGGCACTGCGCGGGACCGGCCGGTGAGGACAGTCCGGAGTGCCTGAAAAGGGCGAAAAGAAGCGGCAGGGAATCCTATGTGACGGCCTGGGGGCCCAATGAGTTTACGCCCCTGGGGACCCTTAATGATTTCGACTATACGGACAGACTGGGGGAGATCGGCGTACCGGCCCTGATCGTCAGCGGAACGGACGATTTGTGCACGCCCCTGATTGCAAAGACCATGTATGACCGAATACCGGGGGCCAGGTGGGAACTTTTTGAAGGGTGCCGCCATATGTGCTTTGCGGAAGACCATCCCAGGTATATGAGGATGATGAGAGAGTGGCTTTCGGAAAATGACTGAGGGCCGTATCAGCCGGAGAAAGACAGCAGAGGGAGACAGAAATGCTTGTTTATGATGGTATCAAGGAAGACTTCCTGAAAAGCGTGGAGCAGGATTCCATAGCGGAAGAGATCGAGACCAGGATCTATGAAAAGATGCACCGGGCGACGGCAAGGAACGAATTCCGGGCCTGGGAGAATTCCCTGGAATATATGTACAAGGTCCTTAACGACAGCCAGATTCCTTCCGATGCGGGCGTTGCCATAGAGTACAACATTCCCCAGACTTCAAAGAGGGTGGATTTCCTGATCTCTGGTTATGACCGGTCGGACAGGGCCAACGTAGTCATCATCGAGCTGAAACAGTGGGATAAGATCACTGCCATAGAAGGCAGGGACGGCCTGGTGGAGACCTATACCGGAGGCGCAGTCCGGCAGGTGGTCCATCCCTCCTATCAGGCCTGGTCCTATGCCATGCTGATCAATGACTACAACGAGGAAGTACAGAGTAAAAAGATCCTCCTGTCCCCCTGTTCCTATCTGCACAACTACAGAAGGGTGAAGGACGACCCTTTGGACAGGGAACAGTATCAGGAATACCTGCAGGATACCCCTGCCTTCACAAGAGGCCAGGTGGGCAGACTGAGGGACTTCATAAAGAAGCGGATCATCAGGGGAGACAGGGAAGAACTCCTTTATACCATAGACCACGGAAGGATCCGGCCTTCCAAGTCCCTGCAGGATTCCATCTCAAAAATGCTGAAGGGAAGCAGGGAATTCATCATGCTGGACGATCAGAAGGTGGTCTATGAGGAGATCCTTTCCGCCTCCAGACAGTGCATGGAAGACGGCAGAAAGCGGACCATCATCGTGGAAGGCGGCCCCGGCACGGGCAAGTCTGTTGTAGCCGTCAACCTTCTGGCCCAGCTTACCTGCGAGGACCAGTTCGTACAGTACGTCAGCAAGAATTCGGCTCCCAGAAACGTCTACCGCAAGAAGCTGAAGGGGGAAATGCGCAGAAGCTCCATCGACAACATGTTCAAGGGATCCGGCATCTATGTGGATGCGGAAAAGAATGTGGCGGATACCGTCCTGGTGGACGAAGCCCACAGACTGAACGAAAAGTCCGGCATGTTCCACAACCTGGGGGAGAACCAGATCAAGGAGATCATCTATGCCTGCAGATGCTCGGTCTTCTTTATTGACGAATCCCAGAGAGTGACCCTGCAGGATATCGGGTCTGTGACCGAGATCGAAAAGTGGGCCAGGTGGGAAGGGTCCGAGATCACCCGGATGGAACTGGTATCTCAGTTCCGCTGCAACGGATCCGACGGCTATCTGGCCTGGCTGGACCATACCCTGG
>CAMOGQ010000119.1 GCA_946614165.1 uncultured Lachnospiraceae bacterium | reverse complement strand
ATTATAAAGAGCAAAAATCACTATGTAAATACCCGTAATTTTGAACTACACCCGACGGAAATGGACGACAAAAAGAAATCGAAAGCCTATTTCGACAGGCATTCCAGAACTTTTCTGAACCGGAACGGCTACTGGAGCCATGATTACAGGATCACGATGAAGATCCTGATAAAGCGGAAGGTCAGGAACCTGATCGACATCGGCTGCGGGAACGGAGCCTTTCTTGCCATGTTCCACCAGGCGGCGCCGGACGTTGTGCTGTATGGCCTGGACCTGTCCCGCGAAATGGCAGAGCAGAGCAGACGGCGCCTTCCGGAAGCGGATATCACAGAGGGGGACGCCGAGAACATGCCCTTTGGGGACAGATCCTTCGACGCCGTCAGCTGTCATATGAGCATCCACCACCATCCGCATCCGGACAGATCCCTGTCAGAGATGCACAGGATCCTTAAGAGGAAGGGGACTCTGGTGATCAATGAACTGACCGGCCCGGCGCCGCTCCGGAGGCTCATGAACCGCTGGTTCAGGCAATGGCCCACAGGAGACCATGCCGTTTATTCCCGGGCAGAGATGGAAGAGATGCTGAAAAAAGCTGGATTTACCCATATCCGGTCCCGCCTGATCACGCCTTTTACCTATGTCTGTGTCGGACGAAGGACGGATTAAGGGAAGAGAAGTAAAAATGACGAGTCTGCGCTGCAAAATGGTGAGCATGCTTTTCCGGCTCCTGGGGGTCAGCAGGATGCTGGACAAAGAGGGAGAGGCTTTTGAAGCCCTCCTGGAGACATACAGGATCAGACAGAAAAAGCCTCTGGCCGTTCCTTATAAAAAGATGCGCGGCTTTGATGTCCTCAGCAGAACGGCGGCCGGTACAGCCGTATATGTGGTCAGAAAACAGGGGACTGCCCCGAAGAAGGCAGTCCTGTATCTTTTCGGCGGCGGATATATCCTTCCGCCGGATCCCGGAGACATTGTCCTCTGCGGACAGATCGCCGAAGAAGCGGATGCCGAAGTATGGTTCCCCCTCTATCCTATGGCGCCTGAGCACAGACTTGTACAGACTGTTCAGAGCACCCTGCAGGTCTACCGGGAGATCCTGAAGAACTTTGCCCCGGAAAATGTCCGGTTTTTCGGCACTTCTTCCGGAGGCGGCCTGGCCATGTCCCTGTGCATGTACATTCGTCATGAAAAGCTGGAGGTGCCTCTTCCCGGAAAGCTGGTACTGCAGTCTCCCGGTCTGCAGGTCCCGCCAAATGATACGCAGAAGGAGGAGATGCAGAGGCTGGCGAAGGCGGACATCATGATCCCGCCCCGCTTTTTTGACAGCATTGCCCCTGTACTGGCCTCGGGCGATGAAGCCTATCTTCTCAGTCCCCTTCTTTTCGATCTGACAGGCTTTCCTCCCATCAAAATCTTCTATGGCACGAGAGAGGTCATGATCGCCTATCTGAAGGACTTTAAAAAAGTCTGCAGGAAATACGGGGTCAGGCTGAACGTGCATATCGGAAGAGGTATGATGCACTGCTGGGGAGCCATGGAATTTGTTCCGGAAGCAAAAGCGGTCCGTCAGGAGTATTTCAGAGCCCTGCGGTAAAGAGGAGGAGAAAAGGGGGCATACGGCAGCTTCTGCTGCCCGGTCTTTTCTTTACCGCCATGGGGAAGCACGCTGCGAGGAAAGGACCATACCAGAGGATTGACAGCCTGGTGCTGGAGAGTGGACGTATCATCGAGAGAGGGAGCCATAAGGAGCTCATGGAACGGGGAGGCGCCTACTGCCGCATGGTGGAGCTGCAAAAGCAGAGCACGGGGTAGAATCAGGAGGTGAGAGCATGAGCAAAAACATCTGCCGCATGATCGGGCTCTGGACCATGCTTGTAAGTGTCTTTTTCCTGATTGGGGGACTGTATCTGGGAGATACGTCCCTTCCGTCCTTTACGGCTCCGGCCTGTCTGGCCGCAGGCCTGATCCTGCTTGCGGCCGGCACTGTTTTTTTACCGTGTGATCAGGAGTGACTGACAGTCCGGCAGGGCCGGGACGGAAGAAACAGCAGTTTTCTGTTGAAAGCTGATGGAAACAGATGTATATTAAAAGAAGTTAGAGATACCTAACCAAAATCTGGGTACAATTGACAGAGCAGAATCCGCTTCCTTTCGGACCTGCTCTGTTTGTCTTGGCACCGGCGGTCCGTCTGCCCTGAAGAAAGGAACTGTATGAAAATCTACGAATACGGCAGGGAAAACAGGGAAAGGATCCTGCTGCTCCACCCCTCTCTGGTCACCTGGGACTATTTTGAGTATCTGATCCCGTATCTGGAGGGGGACTTCCACCTGCTCATTCCGGCCCTGCCGGGATATGACCTGACGGATGACTCACAGTTTCGCTCTGTAGAGGAGACCGCCACCATGCTGGCGGATGAGCTGGAGAAAAAGGGGATCAGGGAGGTCAGGACCATATACGGGTGTTCCATGGGAGGCAGCATTGCTCTTCGGATGGCCGCGGACGGGAGACTGAAGGCAGGGCATTTTGTCCTGGACGGAGGGATCACTCCCTACCAGCTGCCTTGGATCCTGACCAGATTCATCGCCCTTCGGGATTTCGGAATGATGGCATTTGGGAAGCTGGGCGGAGAAAAAGTGATCGTAAAGGCATTCTCTTCCTCCGGATACAGCGAAGAGGATCTGGAGTATGTGGCAGGCATCTTCCGCCACTGCACCTACGGGACCCTCTGGAATACCTACGACTCCTGCAACAATTATGAGATGCCCCGGGAGGTCATGCATTTTTCCGGAAAAGTCTACTACTGGTACGGGGAAAAGGAAAGAAAGGCCAGAGACTGGGATCTGAAGTACATGAAAAAGTTCGTGCCGGATACCAGGTTCAAAAAGTTTTCCGGAATGGACCACGGCGACATGGCCCTCTTTTATCCGGAGAGGATGGCCAGAGAACTGAAGCGGCTGAAATAAAGCGGCAGACATAAAGAAGCGGAAGAAAGAGAGGAAAGCAGCCATGTCGAAAAAGGCATCGCAGTTTCAGAAGAGAGTGATGAGCCTGGGATACCGGGGGAAGGAGATCTTCAAGCCTTTAAATACCGGATGGATCGATGAGCATACGGCCTGCGTCAGAGAGTGGATCGCCAACATCTTTTTCTATACAAAAAACGGGACGACCGTCATGATCGACGCCGGATACAACTATGACCGCCTGGCCGAAAAGATGCAGTGGCTGGGCATCGATCCCGCCTCTGTCGGACATATCCTCATCACTCATCAGGATACGGACCATGTGGGCGCGGTGGAGCGCGATTCGGAGGGGCTTTTCCGGCATGCGGTCCTTTACCTGAGTGAGACCGAGAACCGGTATCTGACGGGGGAGGTCCCAAGGAAGGTCATCTTCGGGACATACCGGCTTCCCATGGTGAAGACGGACAATAAGAAGGTGCTTTTAAGGGACGGAGAGGTATTTTATATCGGAGATATCAAAGTGGAAGCCATCCTGGTCCCCGGCCATACCTGGGGCCACATGGTCTATCTGATCGACGACGCATATCTCTTTACCGGTGATACGATCTGGTTTGGCCCGGACGGCGGGTACAGTTTTATCGATTCCCTGGCGGAGGATAACCGCCTGGCCGTTCAGTCTCTGGCAAAACTGGAGGAGCTGCTCAGAAAGCGGGGCCTGTCTCCCAAGGTCATCACAGGGCATACGGGCTGGTCTCAGGACATGGATTTCGTTTTTGCCCACAGGGACCGGGTCGTCAGCAGTCTGAAAAAGCAAAAGCCCCACGATCCATCGGCCCCATACGATGGATATGACGAGAGCGGGGATACTGAGGAAAAGGCCCGGAAGGTGCGGCTTTCTTCCGTAAATGACAGGAAAAGACCCAGGGTGCTGGTCTTCGGCGCCGGCGTGATCGGATCCTATCTGGCCCATGTACTGCTAGAAGCGGGAAACCATGTGACGGTCCTTGCCAGGGAAGAAAGGGCAGATTCCCTCAGAAAAAACGGACTGGTCATAGAGCACCACCTGCAGAGGAGGATCACCAGGGACACTGTGGAAGCGGTCACGGATGTAAAAGGCCGGTCCTTTGACGCCGCCTTTGTGGTCATGCCCTGCCACAGGCTCCGGCAGGCCCTTCCCCAGATCAGGGAGCTGAAGACAAAGGTGCTGGTGCTGGTAGGAAATAATACGGCGCCTGCGGAGGCGGAAAGAGAACTGAAAGAGGCAGAAGGGATCGGGAAGATCCTGTTCGGTTTCCAGGTGACCGGAGGCAGGAAGGAAAAAGACCGCTTTGTGTGCGAGCGCTTCGGCGGGGGCTGGATGGACCTGGGCCTGCTGCACGGAAGGACAGGACCGAAGCTCAGGAAATGGATGGAAAAGCTCTTTGAAGGGACCTCCTATAAGCTGAACTGGCAGGAAGATATGGAGGCCTATCTGATCTGCCATCCGGCGGCCGTCCTGCCCATCGCCTATCTGGCCTACATCTGCGAAGGCGATCTCCGCTCTTCCACAAAAGACCAGCGCCGGATGATGGTGGACGCCTCACATGAAGCCTACGAGGCACTGAAGGCAGAAGGAATACCGATCTGTCCGGAGGGCGACGACCGCTTCTACGAAAAGGGAATGCGGGGGAAGGCCATGCAGCTGCTCTACCTGATCATGGCAAAGTCCAGGATCGGAGACCTTATTGCCTGTGAGCACTGCCGGAATGCCGTGACGGAGATGGAAGAGATCGACCGCTTTTACGAAGATCTGCTGAAAGGCTGCCCTCAGGAGAAGCTGAGGACCTGGAACCGCCTGCGCGGCATGATGCCCTCCTGGCAGGAGCTGCACCGGAAATACGGGAACTGAAGTGAAAGAAGGAAAAGTCCGGAAATGAGACCATTTGCGCCGGAATGAACTGTACTGGCGGAAAAGAAGAACTTCTGCTCCGAAAAAAATGCAACGATTTTTAACATAAAAGGGCTGATTATGTAAGCTTCGCCTGGTAGACGGGCGGAGCTTATTATTTTACAGTTGAATTATGTTAAAATATTTAGCAAAGGTGGAACAGATATGAGAAAAACATACATCGACAACATCCGCTGGATCACCGTCGTACTGGTGGTGATCTATCATGTGATCTACATCTTCAACGGAGTCACAAAGTACGGGATCATTGGCCCCTTTACGGAAAATCAGCCCCAGGACCTGTATCAGTACATAGTCTATCCATGGTTCATGCTGCTTCTCTTTGTGGTCTCCGGCATGTCCGCCCGGTTCGAGCTGGAAAGGCGCAGCCAGAAGGAATATATACGCAGCCGGACCAGAAAACTGCTGGTGCCTTCCACCCTGGGCCTTCTGGTCTTCGGCTGGGTGCTGGGCTGTTACAATATGCTGATCTCAGGGGCTTTTGACCAGATGGGAGCGGTCCCCCGGCCGGTCCTCTTTCTGATCATGTGCCTCAGCGGGTCCGGCCCCTTATGGTATATACAGATGCTCTGGCTCTACAGCATGCTTCTGCTGCCAGTCAGGAAGATAGAAAAGGACAGGCTGCACAGACTGTGCAGCAGGGCAGGAGTCCCCGTCCTCCTTGGCTTTACGCCCCTGATCTGGGGTGCTGCCCAGATCCTGAACACGCCGGTGATCGTGGTATACAGATTCGGGATCTACGGACTGGGATTTTTCATCGGCTACTTTGTCATGTCCAACGACGAAGTGATGGAGAGGGCAGGGAAGGCCTGGGGCCCCCTCTGCGCCCTTGCCGCTGCCATGTGCATTGTATTTGTCATTCAGTTTTGGGGGCAGTCCTATCCGGACCATGAGGTACTGGATACGGTCATCTGCAATATCTATGCCTGGACCGGGACTCTGGGCGTTCTGGCCTTTATGAAAAGGTGGGGCGGCTTTGAGAACGCATTCACCAGATGGATGTGCAGGCAGTCCTGGGGCCTGTACGTGTTCCACTATCTGATGATCGCGGCGGCGGGCTGGCATCTTAGAAAGCTCTGCCCGGATATGGCGCCCCTTGCCGTATATCTGCTTGTGGCGGCAGCGGGCTTTGGGGGATCTTATATCCTGTATGAGATCATGCGCCGCATACCGGTGGTCAGATGGTGCGTACTGGGGATCGGAAAGGAGTAGAAACAGATGGGATTTGCGGAAAATCTGACAGAGCTCAGAAAGCTCAACAATTATTCACAGGAAGATCTGGCGGAGAGGATCGGCGTGTCCAGGCAGACCCTTTCCAAATATGAGACGGGAGAGTCTCTGCCGGATATTGAGAAGTGCAGACAGCTGGCGGATGTGTTTTCCGTGACCGTGGACGATCTCATTTCCTATGAGAAAAGCGATGAGGAAAACATGGGCTACGGCATACCTCCCAGGGGAAAGCATATATTCGGCATGGTCAGGGTCGGGGAAAAGGGACAGATCGTGATCCCCGCCAAGGCCAGAAAGATCTTTGACATAGGTCCCGGAGACAATCTGATCGTCCTGGGGGAAGAGGGACAGGGCATCGCCCTGATCAAGGAAAAAAGTCTTCTCGGCCTGATCAACAGAGCGAAAAGGACCTAGCGGTTTCATTCCCGGCAGAAAATGCCGGGTTTTTCTTTTGATCTGTATGCCGGAAAAAAGTCTTTCAAAGGGGAAATATTCAATATTATTCGGAATAATACCCGATATAGATTGATAATATTCCGAAGAATATATATAATTAAAGGAAGAACAGTGTTCAAGAGGTATATTCTTATGAAAACATGTAAAGAGATATCTTTGATTTGGGGAATCTCAGAACGCAGAGTAACAGAAATGTGCAAAAAGGGAAAGATTCCGGGCGCTGTGAAGGCCGGCAGACAGTGGCAGGTACCGGAGAATGCCCTTCGGCCTGCCGATCATCGTATTGTCAGCGGAAAATACGTTAAAACCCCGGATAATAAGGTCAGAAAGCCGCTTCCGGTAGGAATTTCGGATTATGTCCGTGCTCAGTCAGAATACTACTATGTGGATAAGACTCTGATGATCCGGGAGTTTCTGGATCGTAAGGCTTTTGTATCTTTATTCACCAGACCGAGACGTTTCGGAAAGACTCTGAATATGGATATGCTGCGGGTCTTTTTTGAAATCTCCGATGAAGACACCAGCAGATATTTTGTCGATAAAGCAATCTGGAAGTGCGGCAGTGAGTACAGAAAGCATCAGGGAAAGTATCCTGTAATATATTTGACCTTCAAAGACGTCAAATATGATTCATGGGAAGCAACATTTGCCAGGATCTCCAGTCTGCTGCAGGAGGAATTCGGAAAGCATTCCGAACTGAAAAACAGTGAAAAACTTGAAAAATATGAGAAAGATTATTTCGAAAAGGTACTAAGCGGGCAGGCGGACGAAGTAGAACTTTCGGTTTCTCTCCAAAGGCTTTCAAAAATGCTTGCTGTTCATTATAAAAAGGCTCCGATCATTATAATCGATGAGTACGATACGCCGATTCAGGAAGGATATTCAAAAGAGTTTTATGATGAGATCATCGGATTCATGAGAAACTTTTTTTCCGGAGCATTCAAGGATAACAGTAATCTGTCCTACGGTTTTCTGACGGGAATCTTAAGAATCGCACAGGAGAGCATTTTCAGTGGTCTGAACAATCTGGCCGTAAATACCGTTATGGATGAAGAATACGATGCTTTCTTTGGATTTACGGAATCGGAAGTAATAGAGATGCTGGAGTATTATGGTGCATCGGATAAGGAAGAGGAACTGAGAAGCTGGTATGACGGATACTGTTTTGGAAGTAAAGAAATATATAATCCCTGGTCGGTAATCAATTATCTCTCAAGGGGATGTCTGCCTCAGGCATACTGGGTGAATACGGGAAGGAACGAGATCCTTGAAGATGTGCTGAAATCAGCCGGAAATGACGTTGCAGAAAAACTGTATTCCCTGCTGCAGGGAGAAAGAGTTATTGCAAGGATCGATCAGAACGTTGTATACAGATCGCTTACGGAAGATCCTGCGAATATTTACAGTCTGCTTCTGGTGGCAGGATATCTGAAGGCTACCGAAAAAGCACTTCAGGGCGATGGAACCTGGTTGTGTGAAGTTACTATACCAAATCGGGAAATAGCCGCGGTTTATAAGAGTGAGATACTTTCACACTTGGTGCATATCGGTGCTATGGGCAGAGCAACGGCTGATAAGATCGCCGAGAGTCTGTATGTTTCAGACTGCAAAAAGCTTCAGGATGGTATCGGTGAATATATAAAGAAGAGTATCAGCTTCTATGATGCCGGAGCAGAAGGCTTTTATCATGGCCTGGTACTTGGACTTGTGTCATTAATGGATGACCAGTACAGAATAAGATCAAACAGAGAGTCAGGAGACGGAAGATATGATATCAGCATGTTCCCAAGAACGGATAAGTATCCTGGAATACTTATGGAACTGAAATGGGGTAAAGCCCTGAATGATCATGAACTGGATTCCTTATCGAAGGACGCTGTCCAACAGATAAAGGAAAAAAGATATGATGCTGAGATGCAGGAGGAAGGCATAAAGGATATTATAAAATTTGGAATCGCTTTTTCCGGAAAAAAAGTGAAGATACATACAGAATTATAGGAGCAGGACTCCTAATCCGAGTGAAACAGATCCATTGCAGGCAGAGCAGGGCTGAATCGGAACAGTTTCGACAATACTATTATTTGTATGCAGAAAACAGAAAAACATGATTAAGTAAAAGAGCAGAGGAATTCCCATGCTCTTTTGGCATAAACGGGCTGCAGCAGCTTATAAAAGTATGTGTGGCCTGTATTGGATCCAGGACTTCGCAGATAAGGATGCCCTGCTGAATCCCGGAAAAACGGCAGGTATTATACTGTGCAGGAGGGTAGTTTGCAGCAACAAGTAACAGTATATAGTAGTATTGAAATATACTATTATACACTGCTTGGCTGTTTACGCAGGTACTACTTTGTGTTATTCTATACATCTCAAGTTTTGAAGCAAAATGGCGCAAACCCTAGTATTTATCAGGGTTTGCGCCATTTTGCTTCAAAACTTGAGTATTCATGCAGCTGCAGCCTGCTTTCAGATAAACAGGAGACTTTTGTCAGGACATTGTCAGGACACGGCCGGAAGTTTTCTGTGTGTTTTCAAAGAAACATTCAGGAACTCCGGACCGTATTTACCGGGACATTCATTCGGACGACACGGATGAATCCTGAGCTGAAAAGTGATATGGGAAACCTGAGATCACGAATAAAGAGGCCGCCGGGAACGGGCACGGGATGATCCGAAAAAAACGGAGAAATTCCAGTAACATTCCTAACAAAAATGTGTATTTAATTTACCTGAAATAATATAATAAATAGGGGAAATTTCTTTTTAACGCTTGTAATTCTTTTCAGGAGGAAAAAAGTGATGAAGAATCCGTTCAGAAATGTGCTGAATCAGGTTTTGAATAAACATCGGAACTCTTCCGGAAGGCAGCTCAGAAAGATGACTGCCATGATGTGTGTCGTGGCGGTCACGGCAGCTAATCTTCAGCTGAGCTCTGCTGTCACTGTGGTCAACGCTGCAGAAACAGAAGCAGAAGCCGAGGCACCGGTGAATGCGGAAGCAGAGGCTCCGGCAAAGGCAGAAGAGCGGGTCTCCGAACCTGCTGCCGAAGCCCCATCTCCGGAAAAGCCGGAGGAAGCGGCATCAGATGCGCCTGAAGATAAGGCGGAGCC
>CAMOGQ010000118.1 GCA_946614165.1 uncultured Lachnospiraceae bacterium | reverse complement strand
ATCTCCTCTGCAAGCCCCATCCATTCAGAAGGAATGGGTGGGGTGATTGACAGTATTTACCTCTGCAGTTTTTTGGTCAGTGGATTTCCATTATACATGATTTTATCGGGAAAATCCCCTCTTTCTTCCATTTGTCCATGGAAAAAAACGCCTCTTTCCGCTACAATAGCACAAGTGCGGACCCCCTTAAAGGGCTGCCCGATCAATCAGGAAAGGAATCCTTCCATGGCACACTACATACCCACTATCCTCAAATATGCCTTTTCTGCGGTCTTCGCCCTGGCCTCCGTACCGGCCACGGGGAAAAAGCGCTTTGCTCTCCAGGCCCTTCTGGAGCTAGCCGCCGTATTTGCTCTCACGGACCTTCTGCTGATCCGCTTTACGGTCCCCGTATGGATCGTAAACGCCCTTGTCATCTTCCTTTTCAACGCCCAGGCCCTGGTCCTGTGCTTCGGAGGGAGCTACACCACCCTGGTCATGCTGACCAACCTGGACTCCTGGCAGGACCTGCTGGGCAAGATGGGCCAGTACATAGCGGCCATCCTGGCGGTCCTGGTCTTTACGGCCCTGCCCGTAAGGAAAACGCCCCTGTCCCTGACGTGGATCCTGGTCCTTCTGTGCGCCGACCTCTTTCTTCAGGTCCTGGCCCATATGGCCCTGGGGCCCTCGGGCTCGCCCTTTTTCGGCCTTGCGGATATGATCCGGACCGTCGCCGTCAGCAGGAAATGGACCAGGACGGCACAAAAGACCGGAAAAGACAGGACGGAGAGCTTTTATAAAAGCACTGTCCTGGGCTTTCGCAAAAAGCCCGAGGGCCTTCCCGAAAACCCCAATATCGTCCTGATCTTCACGGAGGGCCTCTCCTCCCACATGATCCGGGACAAAAGGAAGATCATGCCCGAAACGGCCCGTTTCATGCGCTCCTGCCTCCGCTTCCGCAGCTATTACAACCATACCTACGCCACCTACTGCGCCCTGATCGGCCAGCTCTACTCAGGATACCAGCTGGGCAATTATGACTCCAACAGCCTGGTCTCCCTCCAGAGCATCCTGAAAGAACGGGGCTACGATACGGTCATGATCAACACAGAGCCGAAAAACCGCCTCTTTACGGACTATCTGGGCCGCCTGGGCTTTGACCGGGTGGTGACAGGCTATGAGGACGATCTGCGGGGCGAAGCCCGCAGCCTCTCCGACGGCCAGGCCTACGAGCTTCTCTGGGATACCCTTCGGGAACAGGCAGGGAAGGGAGGTCCCTTCCTGACCGCCATCTACACCTTCGGAAGCCACATTTCCTTCGACTCCCCCAAAGGGGAGGCCAAATTCGGAGACGGAAAGGACACCACCCTCAACAAAATGCGCAACGTGGACGTCCAGTTCGGAGCCTTTATGGAAAAGCTCAAAGGCTCCCCCCTCGCGGACAATACCCTCGTGGTCTTTACCGGCGACCACTGCGCCTACGGGGATCTCTTCTACCGCAGGGCTTTCCCCGCCTACGAAAGGGTCAATACGGATGTGGACGAGATGCCCCTTGCCATCTGGCATAAGGACGCGGTTCCCGAAACCATCGACGCCGGAGGAAGAAACACCCTGGACATGGTCCCCACCCTTCTGGACTACCTGGACATTTCCGCTCCCAACTACTTCCTGGGCAGCTCCCTCTTCGGCCCCGCTCCGGAAGAAGAGCCCCGCTTCGATACCCTCTTTTACGACGCCACCTATACCATGTCCACCCAGGGCGGAAATATCCGTCCCCTGACGGACAGGGAAAGGAAGCGCTTCGAAAGCGCCCTGGTCCGCTACTTTACCGCCAGGACCCAGACACCGGGGAAAAAGAAATAAGATATGCGGCAGAATTCAGGATACCTTTCCGGCCCCCCGGAAAGGTATTTTTTTCCGCCTTCCCCATCCGATCTGAACAGCCTCTTAACAAGGCAGGTATACGGCCTGCTTTTCCCTGTGGTAAAATAAACCCAGGTAAACTGCAATGGCCGGCCTCTTCCTGTCCGGCCCCCTGCCCGGAGGTAGCACTATGGCAGATATTCTTTCCTATCTGGACTGGAGGGGGGATCTTTCCTTTAAGGAGCGCCCCTTCAACGACGTGGACAACCTGATCCTTTCCGAACTGGCCTACCTGGATATGACCGGCATCGTTCCCGGTCCCGGTGAGGAAGGCATCGTCGCAGTAAAAGACGTGTATCCCGCATACGTGCAGATGGGCTACGACCAGTCCTGCATGCCCAACGATCCCAAATATCTGGCCAGCGCCGCGGCCAGGTCCAGACGCTTCGGCGAGATCCGCCTCTGGCGCTACGTGGACGAGATCGACCGGGAAAGGCAGATCCAGTTCGCCGCCGTCACCTGCTTTCTGCCCGGCGGCGACATCTACGTGGCATACCGGGGAACGGACCACTCTCTGGTAGGCTGGCGGGAAGATTTCAATACCAGCTTCATGGACGAGACCCCCGGCCAGTTCCAGGCCGCTTCCTATCTGAACGACGTCATGGCGGTCACACAGGGGCCGGTCATGCTGGGAGGCCACTCCAAGGGAGGAAATCTGGCGATCTATGCCGCCGCCTTCTGCGACGAGGCATACAGGGGCAGGATCTCCATCGTCTATTCCAACGACGGTCCGGGCTTCAACGAAAAGATCACGGAAACGCCGGAATACAGGGCCGTCCTTCCCAAGGTCCAGCTGACCATCCCCGAGTCCTCCATCATAGGCATCATCATGGACAACAAGCACGCCTCCAGGATCGTGCGCTGCTCCAGCTCCAACTGGGTGGAACAGCACAATCCCTACTCCTGGCAGGTCAACTATCAGGGCTTTGAACCGGCGGAGGCCCAGTCTGTCTCCAGCCGCTTCCTCAACTCGGCCCTGGACCAGTGGATCTCCAGCCTCACCGACGAAGAAAAGGTCATCTTCGTAAACGCCGTTTTCGACTCCATGGAAGCCTCCGGGGCCGCCACCCTGGAAGACCTCATAGAGGATAAAAGAGCCTCCTACAACGCCATTATGAAGGCCGCAAAAGAGCTGGATCCCGAGGTCCAGAAATCCGTGGTGGAGACCCTCAAAAAGCTGGGGCGGGCCGGAACGGACGTGGCCCTGGGCGATGCGAAAAAGGCCTTCGAACAGTTCCGGGAGACCTACCTGAAGCCTCTGATGGGCCGTCCCAGGGCCTCCCTTCCCGAAAAACATGAAAAAGACGCTTCTGTATAAGGCAGTTTTCTGATCCATACAGGCATTCGCGCTTCCCTGCCGCCCTGATCCGGCAGGGAAACAAAAGGACCCTCCGGGGCGCCGCTGCAGGAATACTTTGCAGCGCCCCGGAGGGTCCTTGTACCTGTCTGAGCTTTCCGCTCTGTTAAGTTCTCTCATTATTCAGTTGTCAGTATTTCCATAGCCTTTCTGTATTTTTCCGCTCTCCTTCGCGCCTTCTCCATGTCCCCTTCTCCCGCGCTCTCCAGCCTGGAAAGGTCCGCGTTGTGGGCCAGGTCGGCCATTTTTACGGCCCTGGCCAGGGGGTTTTTCTTTATGCGCCTGACATAGTCCATGTATGGCTCCGCCGGGTCATGGGTCAGAAGGATCAGGGCCTCCACCACTTCTTCCGGGTATCCCTCCTTCCTCAGAAAATCCGGGGTCACCCAGGTATCCTCCAGGGTATCGTGCAGAAGGGCCGCTGCCGTGGTATATTCGTCCTCCATCTGTTCCGCCACATGAAAGGGGTGGAAGACATAGGGCAGACCGCTTTTATCGGTCTGCCCCATGTGGGCTTCGTAGCAGAGCTTCATGGCTTTATTTGTCAGCTTTGTATAGATCATATAAATCCTTTCCGCCATGAAGGCGCATTCAGTTTCTGACTATGATGTCGTCCATGTGGACGTGGAAGACCGCCGCCAGTATGACCAGGTTGTCCAGCGTAGGCATGGCGGTTCCGTGCTGCCACTTGTAGATGGCCTGAGGGGTGGTGAAGCCGAAGACATCCTGCAGCTGTCTGACGCTCATGCCGGCTTCTTTCCTCATACGGTTTATGTTGCTGCCTGTGGCAGTCATGTTTATGGTTGGTATGGTAAAGGTCATGGTCTCCTCCCTGCGGCAGGCCGGCCATGACCTCAGCACGGTCAGCCTGCCTTAAAGTTGAATACGGGCTTCATAACATCTACCACGTCAACAGAGTCACGGATCACATCAATGATGTCGTCCAGGGACTTGTAGGCCATAGGCGCTTCGTCCAGGGTGCTCTCATTGACGGAGGTAGTGTAAATGCCCTCCATTGTCTTCTGGTATTCTTCCAGGGAAAGATCCTCTTTTGCCTTTGTACGGGACATAAGGCGGCCTGCGCCGTGGGGCGCGGAAAAGTTCCATTCGGGATTGCCCCTGCCGATGGCAAGGACGGATCCGTCCCGCATGTTGATGGGAATCAGGACCTTTTCTCCCTTGTGGGCCGCGATGGCTCCCTTTCTGAGGATCATTTCTTCTGTGTCTATGTAATTATGAATGGTATGGAAGCCGTCACGGCCGGTAAGGCCGGTACGCTCCATAATGATCTCAGCCATCTTCTCGCGGCTGCGGCGGGCAAAGTCCTGGCAGATTTCCACGTCGTGAAGGTATCTGTCCAGGTATACGCCGTACAGGTAGCACAGGTCTTCGGGCATATCCGCTTCCTGTCTGCTCCATTTCAGCTCCTTCAGAGCCTGCTGGATCTCGCTCCTGCGTCCCTGCTCCTTGTAGCTGCGGATGATCTCCTCTCTCTTTCTGAGGTATTCCTCCTTGCCGGAATGCAGCTCGATGGCAAGATTCTGGTAGATGCGGGCTACCTGGAGTCCCAGGTTGCGGCTGCCGGAATGAATGATCAGGTAGTTGGTGCCGTCCTGGGCGCGGTCCACCTCGATGAAGTGGTTTCCGCCGCCCAGTGTGCCCAGACTTCTCTCCAGGCGGGCCGTATCCTTCAGTTCCCTGAAGCATTCCAGGCCGGTCAGGTCAAATTTCTCCCTGCGTCCTTCCCATACGTTCATTCCGGAAGGAATGTAGTGGGCGGCCTCGTCAAGGCGCGCAAAGTCCAGGTCTCCCTTTCCCAGGTCGACTGTGTACATTCCGCAGCCGATATCTACCCCGACTACGTTGGGGACGGCCTTGTCTGTTATCGTCATTGTCGTTCCGATGGTGCAGCCCGCACCGGCGTGTACGTCGGGCATGATGCGGATCCTGGACCCCTCTGTAAAGGGGTAGTCACACATGCGGCTGATCTGATCGATGGCTTCCTGCTCTATGACCTTTGCAAAGCATAAAGCTGTATTGTATCTTCCTCTGATTACCATTATGATCACCTCACTGTTGAATGTATTCGCCGGGAAACAGTCTCTCCTTTCCCGGCCTGCACGGAGTCCTGCGGCCCCTGCTTCTCTGCAATTAAAAACGGCCTGTCCATGCAGGACAGGCCGGAAAAAATCAAATCCGAATGTTATCTTCCGAAAAGCAGGAGAAAATCCCTCTCAGGATAGATTCTCCGGGCCGGAACACAGCATCTGCCTGGTCCTGTATGGGTACACAAAAAGATCACTCTTTACGCCAAGCGTAATGAGCGGCAGTACGTCATAACCGTATTCGAATGATTTCAGGTTCAATGCTGCGAACATGTCTTTTCCTTTCCGGCCCTCTGTGCGGGGCCTGTTTTTTTATCCGTAAATATACTACCACAGGGATTGACATTTGGCAATTATACCACAGGTTTAAAATTGCCTTCCGTTGTGAACAGGGCAGATCAGGATGTGAAACGGAAAATGCCGTAAATAAACGGCCCCGCGGCGGATCGCCGCAGGGCCGTGCTTAAGACAGCTTTTACTGGATCTGTATGATTCTGTTTCCGGAAAGAGTGGCGTTGAAGGTGCTTCCCACTTTGTATTTCTCCCATTCTGCCTGCCCGCTGCAGGTATAGGAGTAAGTCTTTCCTTTGCTGTCAGCGGCGGTAAAGGTGTATTTTTCGCTCCGCTCTCCTTCTCTTTCATTTTCCTTCAGGTTCAGCTCCGCCCAGTAGGGAGCCTGGTCCGAGGTGCCGGAGGTATCTTCCTTCCTTTCATAGACCCAGCGGTCGATCTCGTAGTAATACTTTGTCCCGAAGATGGGGACCGTCACATAGATCGGCTCCTCATAAGTCTCCGTATAGTAGCGGGTCTCGTAGACCGGCTGGCTTTCCGTGATCTCTTCGAAATAGCCGTTGCCCAGGTCCTTGTAGCCCACCACCACATCCTCATAGTGGTCTATGTAGTCTTCGGCGACTTCCCGCTCCCTGGTCTCGTAATGGTCCAGGACCTGGGTATAGGACTGGACCTCCTGTTTCTGGTCATAGACCCTTCCGCCGGAGGGGACCGACCAGCCTGATTCCTGCAGGGTCTTCATTTCCTCAACCGTTACGGACCTGGCCCATTCCATGCTTTTGACCGTCAGATCCGCTTTGGCGGGCCTTGTCAGGAAGAAGAGCAGGGCGATGGCCGCCGCTATGATCAGAAGAAGCGGAAGCCTGGATTTTTTGGGAGGCTCCGGGGCAGGGGGAGCAGCGATGGCCTGAGCGGCCTGCTCCTTTCTGCTGTGCTCTTCCTTCATTTCAAAATAGGTCTTGTCAGTCCTGGGAGATCCGCAGGATTCGCAGAACTTGGCGGAAGCAGGGTTCAGGGAATCGCAGAACTCGCAGTGCCAGTCTGCTTCCCGGCTGACCTCCTCCGGATTCTCTACCACGTTCTGCTCGTTCGGCGGATCATGATAGAATACGGTATCTTCTCCTCTGGGCTTGCCACAGCTGGGGCAGTCTCTGTACCGTCCCAGGATGCCTTTTGCACCGCAATAGGCGCAGTCCCAGTAGCCTTCAATTATTCTTCCCATAGTGTCCTCCCTTCCGCGCCCTGCGCGGCTGCCGGCTCTGTGCCGGCGGGCAGGGATTCCTGCTCAACATGCAGGGATCTGCCTCTCCTATTGTACCATTAAGGGATTTTTCTCTTCAATGAAAAATGAGAAATGAAAAGGGAAAGCGGTAAAAAAGGGAAACCGGCAGAAGGAAAGGAAAAGGCACCGTTGCAGCAGGGCAGCGGAACTTAAAGAGCAGGAAAAGACAAGACAGGGACAGTCTGCGGGATGCGGATGAAGAAAACCTGTGAAACTATGAAAAGACCGCAGGAGTTACCCTGCGGTCTGAATCTTAAAAGACAAAGTTGTAAACAATGAGCGTGGAGACGATTCCGCAAAGAAAGCCCATTACCACCTGGAGCTTGGTATGGCCCACAAATTCCTTGAGCTTCTGCTCGGGCGTCGTCACTTCGTCCATCATGGAAGCCATGAGCTCCCACATGTCGTTGATCTGCTTGGCCTGCTTGCCTGTCTCCAGGCGGACGCCGGAGGCGTCGTGCATGACAATGAAGGCAAAGAATGCGGCCAGGGCAAAAATGGGGGATCCGATTCCGTATTCGAAGGCGATGGACACGGCAACGCTGGTCACGGTGGAGGAATGGGCGCTGGGCATGCCGCCGTCTCCCACCATCCTGGTCAGGTCGATGGTCTTATTCAGAACGGCATATATGATCGTCTTGATGACCTGGGCGGCGAGCCAGCCCACAGCACCCGCTATGATGGTGCGGTTGGATAATAACTCCTGTACCATTACCTGAAATACCCCTGTTTGCTTACTATAACAATGACAGTTTTCATTATACACAAAGTAACATAAATGATAAATATTGAAATTTACATGAATTTTAAAGAAAAAACACTGGACGAATACGTTCAACTCTGCTAATATATCTTTTGTTCGGGGCATTAGCGCAGTTGGGAGCGCGCCACACTGGCAGTGTGGAGGTCACGGGTTCAAGTCCCGTATGCTCCACTTATAGAAAATACCGTAAATCCAAGGGTTTCCAAGGGTCTACGGTATTTCTTTTTATTCTCTGTTTAGTTGTCTGTCACGAATCTTGTCACGAATCTTTCAAGACACCTTTACGGATGCATTTCTAGACTTAATAATGCAGTCCCCCATTCGCTTGGTGACCGCCGCCATCTCTTCCCTGTTAGTCCTTACATATATCTCCATAGGGGTCTTAATATTCGACCAACCGCCATACGCTTGGATATTTTTAGGGTCTTCTCCGTTGTGTGCCATGATGGAAACACATGATGCCCTAAGACTATGCAACGTGAGGGAGTCATCCAGTGAGGCATTCCCCCTTACAATCTTCTTGAATGATTTGGTGTAGTAGTCAGGTGTATAGGGTCTGCCATCTTCCCATGTAAAGATATAATCACTTTCGTGGTAGTCCTTTCCATTGCTATCTATACTATATAACGTATGCTGCTCCCGGGAAAGGGACAATCAGACGCATCTGCCTCCACTGCCTGTTTCAGTGCCTCCGATCATTTTCACCCCGGTGCTCCTCTGAATAATATGCCCTTCCACAGCAGCCTTCTCAAAATGCTGTTGACGGGCCGAAGAAATCAGTGATATTTATAAACACAGTAAAAATGCTTTCCCAGTAAAGAAAAAGGAACCCCAATGCTTGCCAGAAACGAGATCCTCCGTATCTACGGAACCGAATATACCCAAAACACCATACGCCTTCTTGAGGAAGCGGACCTTGCATCCCTGATCCCTTCAAGGGCCGCCCGGATCGGCATCAAGCCCAACCTGGTCTCCCCTTCCGAGGCATCCTGGGGAGCCACCACCCATCCCGAGATCATCGCCGGCATCCTGGAATATCTGCAGGGCCATGGCTTCAAAAACATCGTGATCGCGGAAGGCTCCTGGGTAGGGGACCGGACCGCCGAAGCCTTCGAGGTCTGCGGCTACTATGCCCTTTCCGAAAAGTACGACGTCCCCCTGATCGACGCCCAGAAGGAAAGATCCCACAGCGTGGACTGCCATGGCATGGAACTGAAGATCTGCGACTGTGTAAAAGATATCGATTTCCTGATCAACGTCCCGGTCCTCAAGGGCCACTGCCAGACAAAGATCACCTGTGCCCTCAAGAACATGAAGGGCCTTATCCCCAACTCTGAAAAGCGGCATTTTCACGCCATGGGCCTGCATAAGCCCATCGCCCATCTCTCCTGCGGGATCCGCCAGGATTTCATCGTGGTGGACCATATCTGCGGAGACCTGGATTTCGAGGACGGGGGAAATCCTGTTGTGCGCAACTGCATCATGGCTTCCAGAGACCCTGTCCTTACGGATACCCTGGTCTGCTCTCTTCTGCATATCGATCCGGAGGAAGTTCCCTACATTCCCATGGCCGCTGCCCTGGGAAGCGGCTCCATGGACCTTGCATCGGCCCGGATCCGGACCCTGGGAGAGGGCCGCGCGGAGGAAGAACTCCCCAGGGAGCGGAAGATCGTATCCCTGCAGGACGCCGCCGTGGAAGTGGAATCCTGCTCGGCCTGCTACGGCTATCTCATCCCTGCCCTGCAGATGTTAAAGGACGAGGGCCTTCTGGAAAAGCTCAGGGAAAAGGTCTGCATCGGCCAGGGCTTCAGAGGAAAAACAGGACCTCTGGGCGTCGGGAACTGCACTTCGGGCTTCGACTTCTGCGTAAAAGGCTGTCCTCCCGTGGAGACCCAGATTTATAAGGAACTGAAGGAATATATCCTTTCCTCCCAAACACAAGAGAACTGAAGCCCCGGGCTTCAGTTCTCTTTATCTGCCTGTTTTTTCCGCAGCTCTCTTTTTACTCTTTTTCTTCAGCTCTCTTTTTCTTCCGCTCTCTTTTTCTTCAGCTTGCTTTTTTCTTTTCCCTTCACTTTCTGGGAAAGACAAGGCAGTCATAGCGGATGGTCTTTCCCTCTATGGAATAGCC